>JACSRL010000570.1 GCA_014879765.1 Anaerolinea sp.
GCGGCGCCACCAGGCTGGCCACCGTGACCACCGCCAAGACCAAGCCGGCCAGCAGCAGGGCGAAGCCCAGCGCCAGCCGGCGCAGCGAGACGAAGCTGGCCGGGTTGGCCGGCAGCAGCGGCTCGCCTTCCCGCCGCTGCTGGCTGAAAAAGGCCCAGGCGGCCAGGCCGGCCGCGGCCAGCAGCCAGAACCAGCCCGCGCCGTCGTAGTCCGGGGGGTAGAGCAGTTGCACCCCCTGGATGGCACAAAAGACAGCGATGATCAAAACGAGGGCGGCCGGCAGGGGGCGATCCCAGCGGGCAGCCGCGGGCGGCGGAGAGGAGTTGGTCATGGTTGGCTATTGTACATCTACCGGCCCAGTGCCCGCAAATGGACAAACCAGGTCGTTGTGGGGTAAAATAGCCGTCGTTTCTCAGCCCCCGTCGCGCCCGCCGGCGCGACACCCACCCCTTCCCTGCCCCAGCAAAGGAGCTCCGTCATGTCGCAACGCAACACAACCCACTCCTGGCTACGTGTGCTCAGCCTGGCTGTCATCGTGGCCCTCATCCTTGGGCTGGCGGGAGTCGCCGCCACCCCGCGCGGCGTCCCCGGCCCTGCCGTCGCCTACGCTGAAAAGATCGACAAAGAGGTTGCCGCCGCGCTGGCTGCTGCCCCCAACGACAAGGTGGCCGTCTTCGCCCTGCTGAACGAGCAAGCTGACCTGAGCGCAGCCAGCGCCATCGAGGACTGGGACGCGCGCGGCTGGGCGGTGTACAACACGCTCAGCGCCACGGCCGAACGCACCCAGCCGGCCGTGCTGGCCGCGCTGCAGCGTTTCGAGGCCAGCGGCCAGGCGCTGGAGGTCAAGTCCTTCTGGATCGTCAACCTGATCTCGCTGCGCGGCGACCGGGCCACCATCGAGGCGCTGGCCGCGCTGCCGCAGGTCAAGCAGATCATCCCCCCGATGAAGCTGGAGCAGCCGCAGCCGGTGGACAGCGCCCCGGCCAGCCAGGCGCCTGAGGCTGTCGAGTGGGGCGTCACCAAGATCGGCGCGCCGCTGGTCTGGTCGACCTATAGCGTCACCGGCGCGGGCGCGGTGGCGGCCAACGTGGACACCGGCGTGCAGTACAACCACCCGGCGCTGATCAACCAGTACCGCGGCAACCTGGGCGGCGGCAACTTCAACCACAACTACAACTGGTACAACCCGGCGCCCAACGCTACCTGCCCCGACCCCAACGTGCCCTGCGACGACAACGGCCACGGCAGCCACACCATGGGCACCGAGATCGGCTCCGACGGCGGCGCTAACCAGATCGGCGTGGCGCCGGGCGCCAAGTGGATCGCGGCCTACGGCTGCTGCCCCGACAACGCCGCGCTGCTGGAGGCGCAGCAGTGGATGGTGGCGCCCACCGACCTGGCGGGCAACAACCCTGATCCCAGCAAGCGGCCGCACGTGCTGAACCAGTCGTGGGGCGGCCCCGGCGGCAGCCAGATCTTCGAAGACGTCATCGCATCGCTGCGCGCCAGCGGCATCTTCCCTGCCTTCTCGGCCGGCAACTACGGCGCCGCCTCAGCCGATGGCTGCGGCCGGCTGGGCTCGCCGGGCGACAATCCGTCGGCCTTCGGCGTCGGCGCCACCACCAGCAGCGACGGCATCGCCAGCTTCAGCTCGCGCGGGCCGAACCCCTTCACCGGCGCTGCCGGGCCTGAGGTGTCGGCGCCGGGCAATGGCGTCCGCTCCAGCGTGCCCACCAACGCCTACGCCTCCTACAGCGGCACCTCCATGGCCGCGCCGCACGTGGCCGGCGCAGTGGCGCTGCTGATCTCGCTGGAGCCCAAGCTGGCCGGCCAGATCGAGCAGCTCGAGGAGCTGCTGCGCAAGACGGCCGTACCGCTGACCAGCGGCCAGACCTGCGGCGGCGTGCCGGGCAGCCAGATCCCCAACAACGCCTTCGGCTGGGGCCGCATCGACGTCAAGGCCGCGGCCGACATGGTGTGGCATTCGGGCTATATCCAGGGCGTGGTCACGGTGGGCGGCTCCCCCATGGCCGGCGTCACCGTCAGCTACACCCGCCTGGGCAAGACGCTGACCACCACCACCGACAGCAACGGCTTCTACAAAGTGCTGGCCGGCGCCGGCGCCTGGGACATGAGCGCCAGCGTCTTTGGCCAGAGCGCCACCGCGACCGGCGTCGCCGTGACGCAGAACGCCACCGTGGTCCAGAACTTCGCCATCCCCGCCATCGCCACCTACACGGTCAGCGGCGTGGTCAGCGATGCCAACTCCAGCGTGGGGGTGCCGGCCATGCTGCTGATCGCCAATCAGCCGCTGCTGGCCCCGGTGTGGGCCTCGGCCACCGAGACGCCGGGCGCGTACAGCATGACCGTGCCGGCCGGCACGTGGAACCTGGTGGTCTCGCACCCCGGCTACGACACGGCCACCCAGAGCATCACCGTCAGCGGCAACATGACCGTCAACGTCCAACTGACGCCGCGCGCCAACTACGCCTGCGTGGACAACACCCAGGGCGGCGGGCCCACCTACAACTGGATCGACGCCACCGATGGCACGGCCTATGCCTTGGGCGATGACGACATCACCCCCGCCATCACCCTGCCGGGGACCTTCACCTACTTCGGCGCCGACTACACCACCCTGCGCATCAACGCCAACGGCTTCCTCTACTTCGGGACCGCCACCTACAACGTCACCCACATGGTCCTGCCTTTCGAGGGCCGGCCCAACAACGACGCGATGGCCTACGGCGATGACCTGAACCCCGAGGGTGGCACGCAGGGCACGATCTATGTCAAGACTATCGGCAACACCATCGTCGCCCAATGGCACCAGGTGGAGCACTGGGCCAGCGGCTTCCCGGAGACCTTCCAGATCATCCTGGACACCGCCGCCGACACGATCACCTATCAGTATCACACGGTGAGCTGGCCGGACTTCGTCACCGTCGGCCTGGAGAACGCGACCGGCACGGTGGGCCAGCTCTATTCCTATCAGAACTCGGCCAACCTGGCGGCCGGCCGCGCGGTGCGCTTCACCCCCGGGACGGGAACCGCGGTCAACTGGGGCTGTGACCATGCGCTGGCGCTGACCGTCTCCGACACCGTGGACCCGGTGCAGGTGGGCGACAGCTACACCTACGTGGTCGACTGGAGCAGCATCGGCTTCGGCGGCTCGCCCAACGTGCAGGTGACGGCCACGGTGCCGGGCAACACCACCTTCGTGGCGGCCTCGGGCGGCGTCACCCCGGTGGGCAATCTGCTGACCTGGAACCTGGGCAGCCAGCGGCCGGGCGCGCAGGGCAGCGTCTGGTTCACCGTCACCGCCAACAGCGGCCCGCTGGCCACCGCCACGGCCACCATCTCAGACGGCAGCGGCCAAAGCGCCGACGGCAATGAAACCACCACCATCCTGACGCCCACGGCTGTGGGCCTGGCTGAGCTGAACGCCGGCCAGGGCGGATCGGCCCAGAGCGCGCTGCTGTTGGGTGTGGTGGCCATGATGCTGGTGGCGCTGGCGGCCGGCTACGCCTGGCAGCGCCGCGCGGCCTGATAGAAGACAGATTTCGGAAGTCGCCGTCACACGCTCAAGCCCGTTCCGCGCGACCATGCCCATGGCGCGCGGAACCGGCGACTTCCGAAATCTACTCCACCCATGACTCCAACTCCCCGCGTTGCACTTTTCGTCACCTGTATCGTCGATCAGGCGCTGCCTGAGGTGGGCGTGGCGGCCGTGCGGCTGCTGCGGCGGGCCGGCTATCAGGTCGAATTCCCCCTGGGCCAGACCTGCTGCGGCCAGCCCTTCTTCAACAGCGGCTTTCGCGACGAGGCCCGCCGGCTGGCGCAGCGCATGATCGAGCTCTTCGAACCCTACGACTACGTGGTGGCGCCCAGCGGCTCCTGCACGGCCATGGTGCGGGTGGAGTTTCCCCACCTGTTCGAGGGGGAGCCGGCATGGCGCGGCCGCGCTGAAGCGCTGGCCGCCAAAAGCTATGAGCTGAGCCAATTCCTGGTGCAGGTGGCCGGCTGGCAGCCGGAGCCGAGCGCGGCCGGGCTGCGCGTCAGCTACCACGATTCCTGTCACATGAAGCGGCTGCTGCACCTGCACGCCGAGCCGCGCCAGTTGCTGGCCGCGGCCGGCGCGCAGATCGTGGAGATGGAGGAATCGGACCGCTGCTGCGGCTTCGGCGGGCTTTTCTCCATTCGCATGCCGGAGGTGTCCAACGCCATGACGGCCGAGAAGCTGCGCCAGGCAGGGGAGACCGGCGCGCCGCTGCTGGTGACCTGCGATCCCGGCTGCCTGACGCAGATGCGCGGGCTGGCGGGGGAGGGGGTGCGGGTGGAGCATCTGGCGGTGGTGTTG
>JACSRL010000572.1 GCA_014879765.1 Anaerolinea sp.
TAGGCGGCCAGGGCTTGCAGCAGCCGCGCCCGCCGGTCTTCCCCCGGCAGCGTGGCGATCTCGCTGAGCAGGTTGGCCCGGTGCCCATAGGCGCGCGCCAGCGTGGCCGGCCCGGCCCGGTCGGCCTGCGCCGCGGCCAGCAGCCGCTCTGACCACTCGCCGGCCTCGCGCGTCAGGCCGAACTGCTGCTGCACGTTGGCGCAGTCAGCGGCGATGCTCAGCGCCAGCTCCAGGTCGTTCTCCGCCGCCCACTCGAAGGCATGGCGCAACTGCGGCAGCGCCGGCAGCATCTGGTAGTAGCGCTGCTCAGCTTCAGCCGCAGCCATGGCGTCGCGGTAGGCGCGGGCGTGGGCCGCGGCCGCCGCGTCGCGTTCCCCCGCGTCGCGCAGCAACGCCGCGCCGAAGGCGCGCAGCAGGCCGTGCTGCCGCCACAGGCCCCCGCCCAGCCGGTCCAGCAGCGCGGCGTTGGCGAAGCCGGTCAGCGTCTCGTAGGCGCTCTCCGCGTCGCAGCCCCAGGCGGCCGCGGCCAGCGCGCTGTCGAACTCGGCCTCCGGCGCAAAGGCGGCCAGGCTGCGCAGGCGGCGGCGGCTCTCGCCATCGGGCAGCGCGTCGTAGCTGAAGAGGATCACCCCCTTGACGTTGTGACCCGGGTCGTCGTCCCCCAGGTTGAGCCGCTCCACCTCGCCCCGGCCCAGCGCGGCCATCAGCCGCCGCGCGGCCGGTTCCCAGTCGGCCGCGTCGTCGCCGTAGCGGCGCAACACCCCCAACGCCACGTCCAGCCCCAGCGCGTGGTGGCCGACCGCCGTCAGCAGGTCGCCGGTCCAGCCGTCGCCGGCTGCGTCCCCTGTCGGCCGCCAGCCCAGGCGCAGATCGAAGAGGGCCAGCGCCTCCGCCTGGCTCAGCAGCCCCACCTCCACCAGCCCGCCGCCCAGGTTGCTGGCCAGCTCGCGCTGGCGAGTGGTGACAACCAGGTGGCTGCCGGCCGGCAACGCCGCGCGCAGCGGCTGGATGGCGCTTTGCGACCAGACGTTGTCCAGCACCACCAGCAGCCGCGGGTGCTCGGCCAGCAGGCTGCGCACCGCCCCCGGCTCGAAGACGAAGAGCTGGTTCAGGTTGTCGGGCAGGCCGAAGAAGCCGGTGGCATAGCCGGCCCACTGCCGCAGTATCGACTGCGCCTGCTCCGGGCTGCGAAAGTCCGGCCCCAGCGCCTGCCAGATCACGCCGTCGGGGTAGCGCCCCTCCTCCGCCAGTTGCAGCGCCAGCAGGTGCGCCAGGGTGGTCTTGCCCACGCCGGGCGCGCCCCGCACGGCCAGCGCCCGGGTTTTGACGGTCTGCCCGGTGATGGCCACGCTCTGCCGTGCGGTCAGTTCGTCCCGCACGGCCTGCATCTCCTCTACGCGCGGCACCGCGTCGCGCTCCAGGGGCGGCGGGGTCGGCCGCGTCCAGCGTCGTTCCAGGTTGGACAGGAAGAGGTTGTTGACCACCGTGGCCGTCCCCCCGGTTTCGGCGTGGGCGGAGAAGAGGTACTGGTCGCGTCCGGCCTGGTAGAGGTCGCCGATGACGGAACGTGGGGTTGGTGCGTCGTTGGGCATGGGCGTGGCTCTTGGGTACAGGTCTCGCAAGCAGTGGTCGCTCTGGCCGGTTGCACTGACAGCCGACCGGCAATGTTCATTGTAAATGACCGCTGAGCATATGCCAAACCGTTGCCAGTGCTCTTGATGCGCTGCTGCGGCTGGACCCGGCGCTGGGCGGGCGTTCCAGGATCACAGCGGATGACTATCTGGCCGGGCCGCCGGAGCTGGTGGTAGAGATCGCCGCCAGCAGCGCGGCCTATGACCTGGGGGTCAAGCGACGCGTCTATGCCCGCAACGGCGTGCAGGAATACCTGGCGGCGCAGGCCTACGAGCAACGGATCGACTGGTTTGTGCTGCGCGAGGGGGTGTATGAGACCCTGCAGCCCGATCAGAATGGCATTCTGCGCAGTGAGGTCTTTCCAGGACTCTGGCTGCCGGTCGATGGGCTGTGGGCCGGCGACCTGGCCGCGCTGCTTTCGGTGCTCCAGCAGGGGGTGGCTTCCCCCGAACATGCCGCGTTTGTAGCCGGCTTGCAGCAACAGATGAGGTGAAGCGGCCCTTGGGGGACGAAGGAATCTCGTCCTTTGCGGTCTTTGCATGCGACGAAAGCCATGAGCTATGGAAACTCCGCTGCGCGCTTCTCCCGCCTCAAGTCCCCATCCCCAAAGACCATCATCCGGCTGGAGGCGATCTTGTCGTGCGGCTGCTGCACGCCGGCCCGGCCAGCCTGCGGCCGCCAGACCAGACCCAGCGTGCGGCTGGCCGCGCGATAGCTGGACTGCACGGCCTGCTCGAAAGGCCGGCCGCCCAGCCAGCCGCGCAGGAAGAGGCTCAGGCTGGGCTCTGGCAGCCAGTTGACGCCCACTGACCCATTGACCGCCTGCGCGCCGAGGGAGAGCCACTCGTCCGCCAGCGACTGGCCGTAGCAGTTCATCTGATAGACCGCGCGCAGGCGAAAAGGGGCCAGTCCGGCCGCGCGCAATTGCCGCAGCCCGGCAAAGAAATCCGCGCCCACCTGGTTGTCGCCGTGGCCGCAGGCGTAGCCGGGCTGGCCATGCACCAGCAGCAGCAGGTCCACCGTGGCCTCGCCCGCGTCCAGCAGCGCCTGCCAGAGCTGCGCGGCCGTGGCCTGCTCCTCCTCCAGCACCACGATGCGGTCGTAATGGCGGCGGGCCTGCAGCCAGACGGCCGTGCGGGCATAGGCCTGGGTGAGGCGATCCAGGGCCTGCGACGCCCACGGGGGCAGGTTCACGCCGCCGGCGCGGCCGCCGTTCTCCAGAAAGAGGATCAGAACCGGGGACGCATGGGTTGAGCTATTGGGTGGCGATGGCGGCGCAGTGAACGACATTGGGCAGAAAATCCTACAGGCAGGTATAATCGGATACGGCTCCATTTTACCCACCACCGACGGAAACTGCCAGTGCGCATCCTACTTTTCTCTGACATTCACGGCAACGCCGCGGCGCTGGAGGCCATGTTGGCCGACAGCGTGCGCCACGACCCTTACGACCTGACCCTCTGCCTGGGCGACCTGGTGTGGGCAGGGCCGCGGCCGGCTGAGGTGCTGGCGCGGCTGCGCGAGCTGTGCCATGACGATCCCAGCGGGCAGGCCGGCCCCGCGGTGTGCATCTACGGCAACTGCGACCGCATCCTGCTGGACGAAAACGCCAGGCCGCCGGCCAAGGATGGCCAGCGCGTCGCCCGTCACCGGGAGTGGATGCTGAGCCGCCTGAGCGAGGGCGATCTGGCCTTTCTGCGCCGTCTGCCTTTTGACCACCGGGTGACGCCGCTGCCCGGCCACGAGCTGCTGGCCGTACACGCCAACCCGGCCAACGTGGACGATCCCATCCGCCCCGAGCTGAGCGAGGATGAGCTCGCCGCGCTGCTCGGCCCGGCTGAGTTTCAGGTGCTGGCCTTTGGCCACGTGCATATTCCCTCGGTGCGGCTCTGGCGCGGCCGGCTGTTGATCAACGTGGCCAGCGTGGGGCTGTCCATGGACGGCGACCCGCGCGCGGCCTACAGCGTGCTCACCTGGGCCGGCGGCGGCTGGCAGGTGGCCCAGTACCGGGTCGAGTACGACGTGCAACGGGTGGCGCGTGACATGCGCCGGGGCGGCCTGCCGCGCGGGCGACACTTTGCCGAGCGGCTGCTGGCGGCGCGCTATCCCGCCCAGTGAGCCGCTAACCCAGCCATTCTATCACCGTCGCCTCCCCCTGCCCCACGCCCACGCACAGCGTCACCAGCCCGTAGCGCACCGGCTGGCCGGCGGCCGCCCGCAGGCGCATCTCATGCACCAGGGTGGTCAGCAGCCGCGCGCCGGAGCAGCCCAGCGGATGCCCCAGGGCAATCGCGCCGCCGTTGACGTTGGTGATGGCCGGGTCCAGCTCCAGCTCAGCCATGCAGGCCAGGGCCTGCACCGCGAAGGCCTCGTTGATCTCGATCAGGCCGATATCGGCCATACGCAGGCCGGCGCGGGCCAGCGCCTTGCGGGTGGCCGGAACCGGCCCCAGCCCCATGGTGCGCGGATCGACGCCGGCCGCGGCCGAGGCGACGATGCGGGCCAGCGGCTTCAGCCCCAAGTCAGCCGCGCGCGCGGCTGAGCTCAGCAACAGGGCGGCTGCACCGTCGTTGAGGCCGCTGCTGTTGCCGGCTGTCACCGTGCCCCCTTTGCGGAAGAGCGGCCGCAGCCCGGCCAACTGCTCCAGGGTGGTGTCCAGCACGATCTCGTAGGGGCGGGGTGACCCCGCCCCTACCTCCCCTGCGGCGATGCGGCGATA
>JACSRL010000574.1 GCA_014879765.1 Anaerolinea sp.
CCCGGGCCATGGCCCGGGGCTTTGTTGTAGTTGGTTTGTGGGCGATGTCTAGGTGGTCTCGCCGCCGCGGCCGGAGAAGGCCACGATCAGCAGGGTAAGCACCACCACCACCACCAGCACCAAAAGCAGCGTCAGCCAACTGAACCCACCGCTGTCGGCAGCGGCGGCCGGTGTGGCCGTTGGCGCAGCGGCCGGCTGCTGGGACTGGACAGGCATAGAGACGATGAAAGCTGAGATATCGTCGATCTGGCTCTCGCTCAAGGGGCCGCCGTAGGTCTGGCTCCAGGCCGGCATGGCCGTGTTGTCAATCCCCTGCGCCACCGTGGCCCGCACGAACTGCTGCGGGTTGATGCTGGCAAAGCCCTTGTCCAGGTTTGCGCCGGCGCGGCCCTGTCCGCCCTCGCCGTGGCACATGGCGCAGTTCTCGGCGAAGAGCACCTTGCCCTGGGTCGGGTCTCCCGTGGCGCCGGGCACCGTGGGCACCGGCGTCACCGGCATGGGGGTCGCCGTGGGGGCCATGGGGCTGCGGCCGCCGCTCAGGCTGGTGACAAAGGCCACCACATCTTCGATTTCCTGCTCGTTCAGCGGGCCGCCATAGGCCTGGCTCCACGGCGTCATGGGGGTGTTCGACACACCCTGTTCGATGACAGTGCGGGTGAAGGCAGTCGGGTCGATGGCCGGCCAGTCATTGGACAGATTGACACCCACCCGGCCCTGGCCCTCGGAGCCGTGGCAGACTGCACAGTTGGCGTCGAAGATCTGCGAGCCGCGGGTGATGTCACCCTCTTGCGCCCAGGCCGCCGAGCTGACGACTATCAGGAGCAAGGACGCCAACAGGCATGCGCCCAGGACGCGGGCAAGGCGGGAATGCGGATAGTATCCTGGCATATTGCGTCTCCTTGGGGCTGCGAGCCCGGCTGACCGTAGGGGCGGGGTGTCACCGCCCCTACGGCGGTGATCAACCCATTCCCAGTAGGGGCGGGGTGTCCCCGCCCCTGCGGCGGGGATCAACCTATTCCCAGTAGGGGCGGGGTCACCCCGCCCCTGCGGCGGGGATCAACCTATTCCCAGTAGGGGCGGGGTCACCCCGCCCCTACATGCCAGCCGCCGCGGCGCCTATTCCAACGTCATCAGGTATTGAACCAGGCCGTCCAGCTCGGCCGGTGACAGCAACTGGCCAAAGGTCTGTGGCATCAGATTGGCCGCGCACGGGCCGTTGGGGCATTCAGGCACCAGGTAGGCATTGGGGTTGACGATGGACTCGTGGATGTAGTCCTCCGCCGATTGCCCTGGCACCGTGCTGCCCGCGCGGGTGGCGATGCCGGTGATGCTGGGGCCGACGAGGCCCACGCCGCCTGGCTCGCCGTGGCAGCCCGCGCAGCCCTTGGAGGTGAAGAGCGCCTGGCCCAGCTCCACCGGGGAGGCATCCGAGGGGAGCTGGGTTGGCGTCGGCTGGGCCGCCTGCCCCTCGCCGCCCACCGCGGTCGCTTCCCAGTTCAGGATAAAGGAGGCCACGTCGCTCACCTGGTCGGGGCGCAGGGGGCCGCCGTACTGCTGGCCCCAGGTGGCCATGACGCCGCTGTATTGGCCGCTGCCCACCGGCCGCCCGGCGTTGACGGTGCTTTCGATGAAGGTGCGCTGCGAACCGCCATAGCCCACCTCTTGCAGCCGGGTGGTGAAGAACTCCGGCGTGTTCAAGGCTGGCGCCACGCCGGGGATGCCCTTGCCCTGCACGCCATGACAGCCGACGCAGTTAGCCTCGAAGATCATGGCGCCGTTCTCGACCGAACGGGCGGCGAAGTCGGCCTCTTTGGCCGGCAGGCGGTTGGGTTCATCACGCGCCACGAACAACACGAAGATGCCGGCCATCAGCAGCATTGTGACGATACCCGTGGTGATCTTGATCATTGTGTTGTTCATAGTCGTTACCGGTTGTCGTAGTCTGACTGATCGTGGATGTAGAAGGTCTTCTCGAAGGTCTGCTCTGTGTCACCTTCCGGTGTCCAGAAGACCCGCATCGTCACCTTCTTCAGGCCATCCTGCCAGTTTTCGATGATCATCTTGCCATAGCCGTTGGGTAGGCCAGGGTCAGTCGCCAGCAGATTGGCCAGATCCTGCTGTTGGGCGGGGGTGGGGTTGCGCACTTTTTGCAGCTTCGCCACCTTTTCCTCGTGGCGCTCCACGACCTTCATGTGCTCCTCGTGGATCAACTCATTGAAGAGCGTCATCAGTTTCTGGATCTCAAAGCTGGCCGCGCTGTTGTCGTTGCGCGTATCCCATTCGCCCACCGTCAGCATGTCCCAGTCGGTCTGGCGCACCGGGCCTGCCTTTTCCTCGGGTATCATGATCTGCACCACCTCCTCGGCGGGCGGGGATTCGACCATGAAGAAGGGGGTGCCCATCCAGGTCAACACCACCAACAAGGACATGCTCAACATCCAGAGGCCGATGGACACCGGGCGATCCTTGGCCTTGCGGCTGGGGTTGAAGTCGATGTAGGGGATGACGGCCAGCAAGCCGAAGACCAGACCTGGCACGATCACGCCCATCAGCGTGGGGTCGCCCAGCTTGAGCAGGCCCTGGATCCAGAGGAAGTACCACGGCGCTTCGGTGTGCAGCGGGGTCTTGTTGGGGTTGGCGTGGTGCTCCAGCGGGGCACCGGGGTAGATGCCGAAGATGATCAGCGCCAGCAGGATGAAGGTGATCAGCCCCAGGAAGACCATCTCATCGGTAAAGACGTCGGGCAGGTAGTAGCGGCGCTTGTCGGCTGGAATGCGTTTGGCCGTGTCCTGGCCCACCTCTTCTTGCGACGACGGGAGGGAGATGCCTACCCGCACCACCTTGTAGTAGTGGATGAAGAAGACAAAGATGATGGCCAGCGGCACGAAGAGCACATGCAACAGGTAGAAGCGCAGCAAGCCGCCCGCGCCGATGCTGGGCGCGCCCAGCAGCAGCAGCTTGACCTGGGTGCCCACCAGCGGCGCCTTGTCGGCCATGCTGGTGCCGATGGTCACCGCCCAGTAGGCCAACTGGTCCCACGGCAGCAGATAGCCGCTGAAGCTCATCAGCAGCGTCGCCAACAGCAAGATCACGCCGGTCAGCCAGGTGAACTGGCGCGGTTTCTTGTACGAGCCGGTCAGGTAGGTGCGCACCATGTGCAGGAACACCACGATGACCATCCCCTCAGCGCCCAGGCGGTGAATGTCGCGCACGAACTGGCCGAAGGGCACGTTGGTCATGATGGTGATCATGTCCCCGTAGGCCCGCTCAGGCGTCGGCGCATAGAAGATCATCAGGTAGATGCCGGTGATGGTCTCCAGTATGAAAAAGTAGGTGCTGAGCAGTCCTAGTCGGAAGGTATGGCCGATTTTGGTCACCGATTGGTGATAATAGCTCGGCTTGATGTGGAACAGGAAAGACTCGGAATGGACTGTCAGGCGGGGATTGGGCCGTCTCGGCTCATCGCCTCGAGCCAGCGCGCGCAGGTCGTTCCAGTTCAGCCCGGTCGTCAGACGGGTGATCAGGACGTCGAGCTGTCTCAACATCCACTGGAACAGACCCTCCTTGCGGATCTCCTGGGTTACGTTGTTGATCACACCCATTGTGGTCGACTCCTTGAGGGGCTATACCGGTTGGCCCTTGATGACGATGCCGGTATCTACCACGTACTCGGCAGAGGCTTCGACGGTCAGCGCCTGACCGCCGGTGGTCGTCTCTTCCACCACCTGGCCGTTGACCAGCTTCTGCATCTTGAACTGGTCCAGGGAGCGCGGGGCAGGACCTTCGATGTATTGGCCATCTTTGACGAACTTCGAGCCGTGGCAGGGGCATTCAAAACGGAAGGTCTGGTCCTTCCATTCGTAGAGACAGCCCAGGTGGGTGCAGACGCGATAGAGCGCCCGCACGCCGTCGGTGTCGTTGCTCAGCCAGAACTGGCCATCGAGATTGCGCACCGGGGGAGCATCCACCGGTGGCATAGAGGCGCCTGTGCCCAACGGGAAAATACCGCCGAATTCCCCTTCCTTGAAACGCGGCAAGGCGAACAAATAGGTCGCCACACCCGCCTCTATCAATACGACGCCCAGCGCAGCGCCCCAGGCGTAGTTGAGGAATTCACGACGTGAGAGGGGGGGAGCAGGCGGCTTGGTCGCCTTTTTGGCCGCTTTGTCCTCTGCCTTCTGCTGGCGATCGGATTTCAGGTATTGGCCGCGATCGCCGCGGTATTCGGCGCCGCCCGCCGTCTGTTGCTGCTTGGTTTCAGCAAATTTCTGTTGTTCCGGGCTTAGTTCTTCGCCCGGCCCAGAGGGTTTTGGATTGGCCATTAACTGTTGACCTCCTGACACGCCTGA
>JACSRL010000575.1 GCA_014879765.1 Anaerolinea sp.
GTGGTGCAGAACCTGGTGGTCGCGGCGCTGCTCGGTTTCGTGGCCTACGGCCGCTGGAAGCTGCATCCGCTGAAGGACCGGAACGGATAGCTCGCCGCAAAGCTGCCAGCTTTTCCACAAAGATGCCAACTTTACCGCAAAGTTGGCATCTTTCGCGTCTCGCCTCAGCGCATCGCCAGCGCTGCGGCCTCCTCCAGCGACGGCGCGACCCGGCCGACCGGCGGCGCGGGGAGCGCGGCCAGCGCCTGGCTGGCGCGCTGACGCTGGCGTTCTGGCAACTGCGGCTGGGCCAGCAGACAGCGCAGTATCTCCGCCGCCCGCTCCCTCTCGCCTTCGGCGGCCAGCAGACAGCCGATCTCCAGCAGGGTGTCCAGCACCAGAGGGGTCTCGCCGATCTCCAGCCCGATCTCCAGCGCCAGGCGCAGGTGGCGCAGCGCCTCCTCCCGTTCCCGCAAATCGGCGGCGATCTGCCCCAGGCGGTAGTGGCTGGCGGCCTCGCCGGAGCGGTCGCCGATCTCCTGGCCAAGCTGGGCAGCCTGCTGGCAGAAACCGCGCGCCTGCGCCTGGTCGCCCATCTGGCGGCTGAGCTCGCCCAGGGTCAGCGCGGCCTGCAGTTGGCCGTAGCTGTCGCCCAGTTGCCGGTAGATCTCCTGGCTGCGCCGGCCGTAGGCCAGCGCCTGCGGGAACTGGCCCAGCTCGCGGCTGCTGAGGCTGAGGCCGGTCAGCAGATGGGCCGCGGTCTGCAAGTCGCCGGCCGCCTCGGCCGCGGCCAGCCCCTCCTGACAGCCGGCCTGTGTCGCCTGGAAGTCGCCGGCCATGAAGGCCACACCCGCCAGCTCCAGTTGCGCCACGGCCTGGCCGGCCAGGTTGCCCGTCTCCTGGCGCAGAGCCAGGCAGGCGCGCAGGTGCTCCCCGGCCAGCGCCAGGTTGCCCTCCATGCGCGCGGTGCCGCCCAGTTGGCCCAGCGCGAAGGCCATCTCGTCCTTGTCGCCCAGCTCGCTGAAAAGGGCCAGGCTTTCCTCCAGCAGCGGGCGGGCCTCGCCGTAGCGGGCCAGGAAGGAGAGAAAGCGGCCGGCCCGCGCCGTGACCTGAGCGTAGGTCAGGCGCTCCAGCCGGCCGGCCGCGGCCAGCGGCTGCAACGCGGCGCGGGCGGCGGCGAAGGCCGCGTGGCCCGCGCGGAAATGGCTGCGGATCGCCAGGTAGGGGTAGTAGCCGGCCGCGGCCGCGGCGATGCCAGCCACGTCTTGGGCGCTGACCAGCCACTGCCAGGCCGCGCGCACGTTGTCGATCTCCTGTTCCACCTCGGCCAGCGCGGCGGGCTGAGGGCGGCCGCCGGTCTGTTCCTGCTGGCGGGCCAGAAACTGGGCGTAGTGGCGGGCGTGGCCAGCGTGCGTGGCCTCCTCTTCCCCCGCCTGGCCCAGCTTTTCGCAGCCAAACTGGCGGGCGACCTGGTGGAGCTGATAGAGCGGGCCGCGCCGCCAGGCCAGCGACTTGTCCACCAGCGCCGCCAGGACGGCCGGCGTGGCGCCGGCGACCTGCCGGGCCGCGGCGCGGGTGAACGGCCCGCTGAAGACGGCCAGGCGGGCAAAGGCGGCTTGCTCGTCGGCGGGCAGGCGGCTCCACGACCAGTCGAAGACCGCGCGCAGGCTGCGCTGGCGGGGGTGAACGTCGCGGCGGGTGGTGGCCAGGAAGTCCAGGTTGCGCTTGATCTGGGCCGCGATCTCGACGCTGCTGAGCTGTCCCGCCCAGGCCGCGGCCAGCTCGATGCCCAGCGGCAGCCCCTGCACCAGCCGGCAGATCTGGGCCGCCGCGGCCGCCTCCTCGCCATCCAGCGTGAAATCGGCCTCGACGCGGCGAACGCGGCGCAGAAAGAGCTGCACCGCGGCGAAGGCGGCTGGATCAGCCGCGGCCGGCGGGGGAGCGGGCAGCCCCTCCAGCGTGTAGACGCGCTCGGCCTGCAGGTCGACGCGCTGGCGCGAGGTGGCCAGCACCTTGACCTCAGGCGCCTGCGCCAACAGCCCGCTGAGCCAGCCGGCGGCGTCCACCCACTCCTCCAGGTTGTCCAGCACCAGCAGCGCTTCTTTCGGGCGCAGAAAGGCCAGCAGTTGTTGTTCGGGCGCGTCGGGGCCGTTGAGGGGACAGCCCACCGCCTGGGCGATGGCCGCGGCCAGCGCCTCTGGTGTGGCCGGCGACGAGGCGGGCAGCGGGACGAACCAGACGCCGTTGAGGAACATGGCCTGGCAGGCGCGCGCCGACTCCACCGCCAGCCGGGTCTTGCCCGCGCCGCCGGGGCCGAGCACGGTCAGCCAGCGGGTGTTGGGGGAGGCCAGCAGGCCGCGCAGCTCGGCCAGCTCCTGTTCACGCCCCACGAAGCCGGTCAGCGCGGCCGGCAGGTTGTGGCGCGGCCCGTTCATGGCGGCGCGGATGCGCTGGTAGAGGGCGGTGGTCTCGGCCGCGGGCGCGGCGTCGAACTCCTGGCTGAGCACCTTGCGACAGCTTTGATATTGGGCCAGGGCGGCGCTGTGTTGGCCGCAGCGGGCCAGCGCCAGCATACGCCAGCGGTGCGCCTCCTCGCGCCAGGGGTCCATGGCCAGCAGCCGGGCCGAGCTTTCCACCGCCTCCTGGCATTGGCCGCTCTCCAGCAGCAGTTGGGTCAACTGGTCCAGCGCGCCCAGCGCCAGGTCGCGCAGCCGCACCCGCTCCACCAGCGCCCAGTCCTCGAAGTCGGGCGCGTCGCGCACGTAGAAGCCGTGCAGAAAGTCGCCCTGATAGTGGCTCAGCGCCTGGCGCAGCAGCCCGGCGCGCGGGCCGGCCGGCTGGCCGCTGCTCAGACGCAGCAGCTCGCTGAAGGCGGCGGTGTCCAGCAGGTGGGGCGCGTCGCGATTGAAGGCCACCGTGTCGCGGGTGATCAGCAGGTGGGGATCGAACAGCTTGCGCAGGTTGCTGAGCACCTGGCGCAGGTTGTTGGCCGCGGCCGCGTCGGGCATTTCGCCCCACAGCAGGCCGGCCAGCGCCTCGCGCTGGTGCGGCCGGCCGCTGACGGCCAGGTAGGCCAGCAGCGCCGGCGCTTTACTGGACATAAAGTTGCTGACGACGACGCCGTTCTGCCTGACCTGCACGCCGCCCAGCAGAAAAATTTCCAGATTTGCCGTCAAGTTCGGCTCCAGCAAATGATTTCCAAATGATCGGGGTGTATGATGCGGATTGTAAGGCTGTTGAGGCGCCAGGGCGGAAGCTCTGGCGGCAACAAGTATAGCACATCTGTTGTCAGGTGCAAGCAATCATGGCACAAGAGGCCCCACCATCAGCGCCCCGCTATCAGTTTTTCATCCTGGGCCTGTGGGCGCAGCCGGAGCAGCCGGGCCGGCCGGTCGCCTGGCGCATCAGCCTGGAGAACCCGCAGACCGCCGAGCGCAAGGGTTTCACCGATCTGGCCGAGTTGGACGCGTTTCTGGCGGCGTGGATGGCGGAGCGGGTGAGGAGCGGTGAACGGTGAACGATAATCGGTAAACGGCAATCGGTGAACGGTAATCGGCAATTGACCGGGAGCGACCAATCTGCCAACCAACCCGCAGCTAATCAATCAGGAAAGGAACTCTACCCATGCCCATGAGTATCAATCGATCTGCACACGCTGGCCAGGTTCTGGCTGCCGGCGGCGGCGATGCGGTGACGGCGCTGGGTGTCGTCATTACCTTCAAGACCACCGGTGCGCAGAGCGCCGGCCAGTTTTTGACGCTGGAGTACACGGCGCCGCCGCACTTCTCCGGTCCGCCGCTGCACTGGCACAAGGTCACGACCGAGATCTTCTATGTGCTGGAAGGCAGCCTGACTGTGACCATCGACGGGCAGTCGACGACGGTGGGGCCTGGCGGATATGCCTTCATCTCGCCGGGCGTGGTCCATGGCTTCGCCAACCAGACGGACGCGCCAGCCCGCTACTTCTTGATTGCCTCGCCGGCCGGGCTGGAGGATTACTTTGCCGAGATGACAGAGCTGATCAAGGATGAACCATCCTGGCCCCCCAAGGATATGGGCAAGATGGTGGCGCTGATGGCAAGGTACGACACCTTCGCGCCGCCGGCAGAGTAGCAACCTTTCCCCAATGATGCTCAAGATCGAGGCGACGGCTGTCGACTGAACGTAATTTGGTTCCGCCCCACTCACCTCAATCGAAGGAGTAACCACCCATGAACAACTCGTCTCTCTTTCGCATCGGCGGCATCGCCGCCATTCTGGGCGTTCTGTTCTTGTTCGGCGCCGTGGCTATCCCCCTGTTGTTGGGGATCGTCAATGCCATCGTCAACATCGCCGGCGGCGGGGACTGGACCCAAATCGCCAACCCGAC
>JACSRL010000179.1 GCA_014879765.1 Anaerolinea sp.
GTTTTCGTCTGCGCACCGGCCTTTCATGGCGCCATGATCTTGGTCTGCGAGACAAAAACCCGGTTTCTGATGCCAAGCCTGAGCAATTCCACAGCGACTTAATGAACAAGACACGGCCGCGCCGCGTGTAAAGCGTGGCCAGGCAACTGCTGGCAAATGACGCGGCAGGCTGGCTCGGTCGGGAGACCGGCCAGAGCAGCGGCACATGCGGCAGGCTGGCTCGGTCGGGAGACCGGCCAGAGCAGCGGCACATGCGCAGGCTGGCTCGGTCGGGAGACCGGCCAGAGCAGCGAAGTGTTTTGGGTAGTTTCCTGGTCTGTTGGCACTATTGACCGTCACGATTTCGGAAAAGGAGAGATTTCTAACGATGCAAAGTACATTTCGATCTAAGGCTATGGTGCTGGTGAGCTTGCTGGTGTTGGCCAGCATGATCATCAGCGCCTGTGTCGTTCCCACCCCCGCGCCCGCGCCCGAACCGGAGCCGCAGCAGGCGGAGGTGGCGCCCACCGAGCCGGCCGAAGGGGAGAACATGACCCTCTTCGTCGGCCCCAACCGCCGCCCCTGCATGGGCGTGGCGCCCCAGTTCTGTCTGCTGGTCAAGGAGAATCCCGAGGACGAGTACAGCTTGTTCTACAGCGTTATCGAGGGCTTCGAGTTCGAGCCGAGCTTCGAGTATGAGCTGCTGGTCAACCGGCAGACCGTGCCCAACCCGCCGGCCGACGCCTCTTCCTTCCGCTGGACGCTGGTCGAGGTGGTCAGCAAGACCCCGGTGGAGGCCACGGCCGAGCTGGAGGGGGTGACCTGGCAGTTGATCGCCTTCCTGGATGGCAACGGCATGGTGAGCATGCCGCGCTTTGAGTCCACCATCGCCTTGCAGAACGGCGAGGCTGGCGGCCAGGGGGGCTGCAACATGTTCTTTGCGCCCTACACCCTGGACGGCGCGCTGCTGACCTTCGGGCCGGCCGGCAGCACCATGATGGCCTGTGAAGAGCCGGTCATGGCCCAAGAGCAGGCTTTCCTGGCCAACCTGGAGCAGGTGGCCTCCTACCAGATCGTCGCCGATCAACTGCAGATGGCCGACGAGAACGGCGCGCTGCTGCTGGCCTTCGAGCTGCAGCCGCAAACCCCGCTGACCGGCACGCTGTGGCAGGCCGTCAGCGTCAACAACGGCCAGGAAGCTGTGACCAGCGTGATCAGCGGCACCCTGCTGACCGCCACCTTCGGCGACGACGGCGCGCTGTCCGGCTCGGCCGGCTGCAACAACTTCACCGGCGGCTACACCGTCGATGGCGACGCGATCCAGATCGGCCCGCTGGCCACCACCATGATGTTCTGCCCGGAGCCGGAAGGAGTCATGGAGCAGGAGATGGCCTTCGGCGCCGCGCTGGAGTCCGCGGCCACCTTCGCGATCCAGGGCGACATGCTGGAGCTGCGCACGGCTGACGGCGCGCTGGCGGCCAGCTTCGTGGCAGCCGGCCCGGCCGAGGCCGAGCCGGTTGAGCCGGCCGAGCCGGCGGCGACGCTGGAAGGCCCCATCTGGCAGCTTGTCTCCTACCCGGATGCCGATGGCGCGCAGACCCCGGCCCAGGTCGAGGCGACGATGCGCTTCGACGCCGGCCAGGCCAGCGGCAACGCCAGTTGCAACCGCTTCTTTGCCCCCTACACCCTGGACGGCAGCCAGTTGACCTTCGGCCCGGCCGGCAGCACCATGATGGCCTGCCCTGAGCCGGCCATGAGCCAGGAGCACGCCTTCCTGACCGCGCTGGGCGCGGTGGCCTCCTACGAGATCGCCGGCGCACAGTTGACGCTCTTCGACGCGGAGGGCGCGGCCCTGCTGGTCTTCGATGTGCAGGTGCAGACCCCGCTGACTGGAACCCTCTGGCAGGCGACCAGCTACAACAACGGCCGCGGGGGCGTGACCAGCCTGGTGATCGGCACTGAGATCAACGCCACCTTTGCCGAGGACGGCACCCTCTCCGGCTCGGCCGGCTGCAACAACTACATCGCGACTTTCGCCGTGGATGGCCAGCAGATCACCATCACGCCCGTGGCCACCACCATGATGATGTGCCCGGAGCCTGAAGGGGTGATGGAGCAGGAAGCGGAGTATATCGCCGCGCTGGCGACGGCCGCGACCTACAGCATCCAGGGCGACCAACTGGAGCTGCGCACGGCCGACGGCGCGCGGGTGGCCAGCTTTGTGGCCGTTGCGCCCGCAGCCGCCGGCGGCGTGGACGCCGAAACCATGGAGATCCTGGGCAACCTGGCCTACACCCACACTGCCGTGTTCACCGACACCGTAGTGCTGGTCAATGGCGTGTACACCGAGACCGTCGTGCCTGATTCGGTCATGGCCAACTATGTGGAACTGACCGACATCGCCGCGGCCGGTGAACTGAACGGCCAGCCCGCCGTGGCCGTCATCCTGGTCTCCGGCACCGGCGGCAGCGGCATCTTCTATGATCTGGCTGTGGTCACTGAGGTGGATGGCGTGTGGACAAACGTCGCCACTACCACACTGGGCGACCGGGTGGTCATCAACTCCCTGGCCATCGAGAACAATCAGGTGGTGGTCGACATGATCACCCAGGGGCCTGACGATCCCATGTGCTGCCCGACGCAGCCGGTGGTGGTAGCCTATGAGCTGCAAGGAAGCGAGCTGGTTGAGGTGGCCCTGGCCAGCGCCGAGACCCGCAGCGCCACGGCCAGCATCGTCGGCGTCCCGTGGGAGTGGGTCGAATCGCTCTACGGCGACGACACCGCCATCACCGTCACCGTGCCCAGCAGCTATGTGATGACCTTGCAGCCCGACGGCACAGTGGCGCTGACGGTTGACTGCAACCGGGGCGGCGGCACGTACACGCTGGACGGCAGCGCGCTCACCCTGGATGTGGCCGTGCTGACGCGCGTGGCCTGCCCCGAGGGCACGCTCTCCAACGAGTTCATCCGTGACCTGAACGCCGCCGCCACCTTTGTGATGGACGGCGACAATCTGGTGCTCAACCTGTTCGCCGACGCCGGCAACATGGTCTTCCAGTCTGGCCCGGTGGCCGCCGCAGCCGCGGCTGACACCGCCGCCCTGGCCGATGCGCTGACCCTGTCGGTGGAAGGGGTGGCCGAGTCCTACCAGACGCAGGTGGCGCCGGCGACCGCCTATGACGCCAGCATGCCGCCCGGCCCGGTCGGCGCGCCGGAACATCTGGCAATCACCTTCGACGGCGAGAGCCTGGACGAGGCCAGCTTTGGCGGCCGCGTGATCTACCTGGCGCCGGTGGAGGCCTACGAAACGCTGTGGCTGGACGCGGGCAGCGACACCATCTCCCAGACCGTGGCCGCACTGACCACGCTGCTGGAGGAGCAGCCGGCCGATCCGCAGCCGCCGCTGCCGGTGCTGCCCCCCGCGCCGGCCACCAACGACGTGGCGGTGCAGGTGGCCTATCTCGATGTGCCGGGCCTGGACGCCACAGGCATGCGCTGGGTGGGCCGCTTCTCGCAGGACCTGAGCCCGGTGATGAACTTCCAACTGCGCTACATCTTCCAGGGCCTGAGCGCCGACGGCCAGACGCTGATCTCAGCCAGCTTCCCCATCACCACCGCGCTGCTGCCTGACAGCATGGCGACCATGACCGCGGATGAGCAGGCCGCGTTCGACGCTGACCCGCAGGGCTTCCTGGAGGCCACGGCTTCGGCGCTGAGCTTCCTCTCCTCCGACGACTTCAGCCCCAGCCTGGACGCGCTGGATGCCATGATGCAGTCGCTGGCCATCAGCGCCACCGAGGTCACGGTGAGCGAGCCGGTGACGCCCACGGCCACTGCGCCGCTGACCGCGACCGCGACCGCGCCGGCTGAGCCGGCAGTCTCCTTCGCCGATCTGACCAACCAGGAATGGCAGTGGACAGCCTTCACCGATCCGGTCAAGGGCGCGCAGGAGATTGCCACGCCGGCCAAGTACGTGGTGAGCTTTCTGTCCAGCGGCACCGTGCGCGTCACAGCGGACTGCAACCGCGGCGCCGGCCGCTACACCGTGGACGACGCGTCGATCAGCATCGCGGTGCAGGCCATGACCCGGGCGCAGTGCCCGCCCGGCTCGCTGAGCACGCAGTTCGTGCAGAACCTGGGCGCCGCGCGCGTCTGGTTCGTGCAGGATGGCGACCTGTTCCTCGATCTGTTCGCCGACAGCGGCACCATGCGCTTCACGCTGGCCAAATAGCTGAAGCACAAGCCACAGACTGAGACGGCCCGACGCATGAGCGTCGGGCCGTTTTTCTATGACCCTGGTAACTGCTCAGCCGGCGGGTGCGAACACGTGGATTGAGTAGGCCGCCGTATCGAAATCACGTGTTCG
>JACSRL010000810.1 GCA_014879765.1 Anaerolinea sp.
CGCCGGCGGGCCAAACGTTGGTTTCGACACTTGCACCTGCGCTGCGCTCCGGCGTAAACGCTTGCGTTTCTGCAGGTGTACGCCTCAAAAGGCTACTCAACCCTCGGATCGAGTAGACGCAGCCGTAACGAGATCAACGTTTGGCCCGCCGGCTGAGCTGTTACGTTTGCACAACCTCACCCGCCAACGATCTGATCAAAGATCAGGTTCGCACAGTCTACACACGCCACCTTGACGGTCTGCCAGCTGTGCCAGCGCGAGTCCAGATGCTTATACTCGGCCAGGTTCATCTCCTCAAGATCGTATGGCAGTGGGTTGGCAAGCTGGATCTGCAACTGCTGCAAGGCCGACTCGTCGTTGGGCTGCGGATAAAGCCGATCGAACGGGCGCAGGGCAAGGGCCGTTTGCTCAACACCCATGTGAGTGGCCAGGGCAACAAAATCAAGGTAGTCCCGCGTGGCATTCCGGCGCAGAATGAGCACGCCTTTGATCCGCAGTATCTCGGCTTCCGTAGGCAAGGTTAGCATTTCCCCCTGGTACTCGATCCGGGTGATCTCCAAGGGAATATCGCGGATCAGTTGCCTGACTCCAGTCTCGATGCCGTCAAGACTGCCCAGGATCTGCACGGGACGCTGCACGCGCGCTGTCCTCCAACCCGCAACCGCCTCCAGGTCCGCCAGCGTCTGGTCGAAGCGCTGGCGCAGGTCGGTCAAGACATGATCGGCATCGGTAGATAAGCGGTGGGCGGCATACACAGCAGCAGCGCTTCCGCCCACCAGGACGGCCCCGGGCAAAATGCGCTGAAGGTGTGCAGCAGCAGCCAGCACCTGTTCCCACTCAGGCAAGGTATCGTTCGGCATATTGCTTCCAGAAATGATAGCGTTGCGCGTACGGATCGGCCACGTGCGCCTGGCAGATGCGCAGCACCTTTTCGAACAACGATCGATCGGCCAGCGCGGCCTGACGCAGCTCAGCCCAATCCTGCCGCTTGCCGCGCGCGATGATGTCGTCGATGGCGGCCAGCGTGTACTGCTCGTGGGTGAGATGGCGGTGTTGCATGGCCCGATTATACCGCCAGACAGGCCGTTCTGCCAAGCAGGCGCCGCCTGTGAGCTTAGCCGCAGTTGCGCAGGGGGCGCCCGAAAAAAAGACAGACCCCGCCCAGGGCGGGGTCTGTTGCTCGGCGAGAGCGAGAGGCCTGGCTGATTGGCTACAGCGGCCAGTTCTCCAGGATGCGGGCGGTCTCCTCGGAATGGCCGCTTTCGTCGCGCACCATGTCCTCGAGCTGCACCATCAGGCCCTTGTCGCCGTACTCATCGGCTTCCTGGGCCCGCTGGGTGTAGTCGGCCGTGGCCTGCCTTTCGGCGGCGTAGATGGCCTGCAGCATCTCTTTGTTGGTCTTGGCCGCCGGCACCGGGCGCGGGGTGGTGGTCGGCTCGCCGCCCAGGGCCACGATCTTGTTGGCCAGGAACTGGGCATGGAGCTGCTCATCGGCCACTTCCTGCAAGAAGAAGGCGGAAAGCTGCGGCCGGAAGGGGCCATTGGCCTTGGCGGCGTAGGTCAGATACTGGATGATCGCGCTCAACTCGCCGGCGAGATCTTCATTGAGGTTGTTGATCAAAGTCTGCTTGTCCATAGTTCTGATGTCCTTTCGTGAATTGGGAGCGTGGTTCCTACGCTCTCCGCATTCGGATCAGGTTCAACGCCGAGCCGGCCTTGAACCAGTTCACCTGCTGCTCGTTGAAGGTGTGCGTCAGCGGGGCCTCGTCGACCGTGCCGTCGGCGTGCTGGATCACCATGCGCACGGTGGAGCCGGGGGCCAGCTCGGCCAGGCCCAGCAGGCTGATGCGATCATCCTCGCGGATCAGCTCATAGTCGGCCGGGTTGACAAAGGTCAGCGGCAGCAAGCCCTGCTTCTTCAGGTTGGTCTCGTGGATGCGGGCGAAGCTGCGGGCGATGACGGCCACGCCGCCCAGGTGGCGCGGCTCCATGGCCGCGTGCTCGCGGCTGCTGCCCTCGCCGTAGTTCTCATCGCCGATGGCCACCCAGTGCAGGCCGCGCGCCTTATAGTCGCGGGCGATGTCCGAGTAGGCCACATCGTTCTCGCCGCTGATGACGTTGCGCCCCTTGCCGGCCGGATGCTCGAACGCGCTGATCGCGCCGATGAACATGTTGTCGCTGATGTTGTCCAGGTGGCCGCGGAAGCGCAGCCAGGGGCCGGCCGGCGAGATGTGGTCGGTGGTACACTTGCCCTTGGCCTTGAGCAACACGGGCAGCTCCATATAGTCCTGGCCATCCCAGGGCTTGAACGGCTCCAGCAGCGCCAGCCGCTTGCTGGTAGGCGCCACCGTCACATCCAGCCCGCCGCGATCGGCCAGCCGCGGCACGAAGCCCTCCTGGTCGCGGATGAAGCCATCGGCCGGCAGCTCCTCGCCCAGCGGCGGCTCCAGCCTGACCTGCTGGCCAGCCGCGTTGACCAGCGTATCGGTCAGCGGGTTGAAGTCCAGCCGGCCGGCCAGGGCGAAGGCGGTCACGATCTCCGGCGAGGCGATGAAGCTGTGGGTGCCGGGGTTGGCGTCGTTGCGGCCGGCGAAGTTGCGGTTGAAGCTGTTGATGATGCTGTTCTTCTCGCCCTGCGCCACGTCGGTGCGCCGCCATTGGCCGATGCAGGCGCCGCAGGCGTTGGCCATGATGCTGGCGCCCATGGCCTGCAAGACGCCCAGTTGGCCATCGCGCTCCACCGTCTTGCGGATCTGCTCAGAGCCAGGGTTGATCAGGAACTGCACCTGCGAGCTCAGCCCCTGGGCCACGGCCTGGCGGGCCACGTTGGCCGCGCGGCTCAGGTCCTCGTAGGAGGAGTTGGTGCAGGAGCCCACCAGCGCGGCCGTCAGCGCCACCGGATAGTCCTTCTCGGCCAGCTCAGCCTTCAGCGCCGAGATGGGGCGGTCCAGGTCAGGGGAGTAGGGGCCGACCACGTGCGGCTCCAGGGTGCTCAGATCGATCTCGATCACCCGGTCGTAGAAGCGCTCCGGCTCAGCCTCCACCTCAGGATCAGGCTGCAAGTGCTGGGCGATCTGCTCGGCCAGGGCAGCCACGTCGGCCCGCTCGGTGGCCCGCAGATAGGCCGCCATGCGCTGGTCGAAGGGGAAGAGGGAGGTGGTGGCGCCGATCTCCGCGCCCATGTTGCAGATGGTGCCCTTGCCGGTGGCGCTGATGGTGCGTGCGCCCGGGCCAAAGTACTCCACGATCGCGCCGGTGCCCCCCTTGACGGTCAGGATGCCGGCCACCTTGAGGATCACATCTTTGGCCGAGGTCCAGCCGTTGAACGCGCCGGTCAGCTTGACGCCGATGATGCCCGGCCAGCGCAGCTCCCAGGGCATGCCCACCATGACATCCACCGCGTCCGCGCCGCCCACGCCCACGGCCACCATGCCCAGCCCGCCGGCATTGGGGGTGTGGCTGTCGGTGCCGATCATCATGCCGCCAGGGAAGGCGTAGTTCTCCAGCACCACCTGGTGGATGATGCCCGCGCCCGGCTTCCAGAAGCCCATGCCGTAGCGCTGGCCCGCGCTGAGCAGGAAATCGTAGACCTCGGAGTTCTCGTTGATGGCGATGGGCAGGTCACGCAGGACGCCGAACTGCGAGCGGATCAGATGGTCGGCGTGGATGGTGGTGGGCACGGCCGTGTCATCGCGGCCGGCCAGCATGAACTGCAAGATGGCCATCTGCGCGGTCGCGTCCTGCATGGCCACGCGATCCGGGTTGAAGTCCACGTAGGTCTGCTTGCGCACCGGCGGCTCGGTCAGCTCGCCGCTCAGATGCGCCAGCAAGATCTTCTCGGTCAGCGTCAACGGCCGGCCCATCAAACGACGGCCCGCCTCGATCAACTCAGGCAACTCGGCGTATTTGCGCCGGATCATCTCAAAATCCATGGTCATGGTAAGTGCTCCTGATGACTGGGTGACAGGGTGACAAGGTGACAAGGTGACAGGGTGACTGGGTGACTGGGTGCGCCAGTTGCCGCTCATCGATCCACCGACGAAAGAATGCCCTCCGGCGGCGCGCGGGAGGCGCGGGGAGGGCGCAAGCTGTGTGCGGCCGGTGCATATCGGGGTATGACGCCGCCCTTGGGCGCAGCCAATGCCAACGCGCTGCGTTCCATCGACAACGGGGGCAAAACCCGGTCTGATTATACCGCGCCCGAGGGGTAGTGTCAAAAGCACAACCCTGATGGCCCTCACTGAAAGACCCTGGAAACAGTCAGTTTATAGTCAGCCGCCGCGCCGGGCGGTGCCCGGCACTCCGATGGATGAAAATAGCGGGACTCGGTCGGAGACC
>JACSRL010000576.1 GCA_014879765.1 Anaerolinea sp.
TTGGCCAGCAGGCGGCAGTAGAGATCGAAGCCCACGGCTGCGATGTGGCCGTGCTGTTTGCGGCCCAGCAGCTCGCCCGCGCCGCGGATCTCCAAGTCGCGCATGGCGATGCGGAAGCCCGCGCCCAGCTCGCTGGCCTCTTGCAGCGCGGTCAGCCGCTCGCGCGCGATGGGGGTCAGCACCTGGTTGCGCTCGTAGAGCAGATAGGCATAGGCGCGCACCGCAGCCCGGCCCACGCGGCCCCGCAGTTGATAGAGCTGGGCCAGGCCGAACTTGTCTGCCCGATTGATGATGATGGTGTTGGCGTTGGGAATATCCAGCCCGCTTTCGACGATGGTGGTGCAGACCAGCACGTTGAACTGGCCCTCGGCAAAGGCCAGCATCACCCGCTCCAGCTCGCGCTCCGGCATCTGGCCGTGGGCAATGCCATAGGTGGCCTCAGGGATCAGCCGCTCCAGCCGGTGGGCGATCTGCGTGATGCCCCGCACCCGGTTGTGGACGAAGAAGACCTGGCCGCCGCGGTCGATCTCGCGCAGAATGGCCTGGCGGATCAGCGTCTCGTCATACTCGCCGATGGTGGTCTGGATGGGCAGCCGCTCCTCAGGCGGCGTCTCGATGGTGCTCAGGTCACGCACGCCGGTCATGCTCATGTGCAGGGTGCGCGGGATGGGGGTGGCGGTCAGGGTCAGCACGTCCACCGTCTGGCGCATCTGCTTGATGCGCTCTTTGTGCGTCACGCCGAAGCGTTGCTCCTCGTCCACCACCAACAGGCCCAGGTCCTTGAACACCACATCTTTGGAGAGCAGGCGATGGGTGCCGATGACGATGTCCACGCTGCCCTTGGCCAGGCGGTCGATCACCTGCGTCTGCTGGGCGGCGGTGCGGAAGCGGCTGAGCATCTCCACGGCCACAGGAAAAGCGGCCAGCCGGCGGCTGAAGGTCTGAAAATGCTGTTGGGCCAGCACGGTGGTGGGGGCCAGCACAGCCACCTGTTTGCCGTCCATCACCGCCTTGAAGGCCGAACGCAGCGCCACCTCGGTCTTGCCATAGCCCACATCGCCGCAGATCAGCCGGTCCATGGGCTGGCTGGACTCCATGTCATGTTTGACCGCCTCGATGGCCACCAGTTGATCGGCGGTCTCCTCGTAGGGGAAGGCCGCCTCCATCTCGATCTGCCAGGCGCCGTCGGCCGAAAAGGCGTGCCCCTCGGCCGCCTCGCGCGCCGCGTAGAGCTGCAACAGGTCGCCGGCGATATCGTCCACCGCCTTCTTGGTCTGCTTTTTGACCCGTTCCCAATCGGCGGCGCCCAGGCGGTGCAGGATGGGCGCCATCTGCTCGCCCGCGCCCACATAGCGGCTGAGCCGGTCGGCCTGATGCACCGGCACAAAAAGCCGGTCGCCCATGGCGTAGTCGATCTGCAAATACTCGCGCGGGCCGCCCCCCTCCTGCTCGATGGTCACCAGGCCGGCGAACTGGCCGATGCCATGCTCCATGTGTACCACGTAATCGCCAGGGCTGACATCGGCGAAGAAGGCCTCAGGCGCCATGGCGCGCGGCCGCTGCACCCGCCGCTGGCTGGGCTTGGTCCAGCCGAAGAGCTCGGCGTCGCTGTAGAGCAGGAGGGAGGTGTCAGGCGCTGAAGGCTGGCTTCTTTCCGACGGGGAGCCAGCCGCGCCCTCCAGCCCGCGCAGCACCCAGCCTTCGTTCAACACCCCCTTGACCAGATGCACGGCGCGCGGGGCAGGCGCGCCGACGAGGCTCTCCTCGACGGTCAACGGCCGGCCGGCCTCCTCCTGAAAAAGATCGCTCAGACGCTGGGCCTGGCGGGAGACCATGGCCACCCGCTGGCCCTGCTGATGCTGCTTCTCCACCTCGGCCACGATCTGCTTGACCTGGCCGCCGAAGCGGGGGCCGGGCACGAAGTGGCGCGCCAGGGGCGATCCGGCCGGCGCGCTGCGGCCCTCCAGGTCGCCATAGCCCAGCAGCAGCGGCCCACGCGCCAGCAGCGGCTCCTTGAGCTCCTGCCAGGTAAAATGAGGCGGCAGCGGGTTGGTGGGCAGATCGCCGCCGGTGATCAGATCGCGCCGGGTCTGGCCGGCCTGCGCCTCCAGCTCGGTGGCCAGCACCATCAGCTCCGCGCCGTCGTCCACCAGCACCAACGCGTCGGCGGGCAGATAGTCCAGCAGGCTGGCCGGCTGGGAATAGAGATAGGGGATGTACCACTCCTGGCCGCGGAAGCCGGTTCCCTCCAGCAGTTGACGGCGCTGTTCATCCAACTCGAAGCGAGCCGGCGGGTGGAGCGATGAGCGGTCCAGGGCGTCCAACTGCTCCTGGCTGGCCGCGCCGTAGCGGGGCATGGCCTCACTGGCCGGCCCCACCAGCACCTCGCGCAGGCCGCGCGAGCCGGGCAGGGTGCGCTGGGTGGCGGGGTCGAAATGGCGCAGGCTGTCGATCTCGTCGCCGAAGAGCTCGATGCGCACCGGCCAGGGCAGGTTGGGCGGCCAGAGATCGACGATGCCGCCGCGGCGGGAGAGCTGGCCCACCTCCTCCACCACCGCGTCGCTGCGAAAGCCCAGCCCCAGCCAGCGGAGCAACTGCTGATGCAGGTCGATCATCTGGCCGACACGCAGGGTCTTCAGGGCCAGGCGCAGCTCGCGCGGGGGCAGGGTCTTCTGCATCAAGCTGCGCGCCGAGGCGACTGCCAGCAGCGGGCCGCTGCCCGCGCTCAACTGCGCCAGGGCGGTCAATGTTCCCAGCCGCGCCTGTCGCGTCTCGCGCGACCAGGGCACCCGCTCATAGGGCAGCGAATCAGGATCGACAAAGGGATACACCGGAACCTGAGCAAGTTCAGGACTCCTCGACCTGTCGAGGCTCGCCGCCGGTGTGGACAAGACAGCCGCTGGCGGCAGCCAAAGCCGCAGCTCCTCGCTGATCTGGCGCGCGTGCTCGCTGCGCGCCACCAGGTAGAGCACCGGCCGCCCCACTGCCTGCGTCAGACTGGCCACCACAAAGGCCCGCGCCGAGCCAACCAACGCCAACGGGGCGCGATCAAGCTGCCCGGCGCGCGCCTCATCCAAAAAACGGCGCCAGGCGGGCAGATCGGCCAGCAGATGGGTCAAGCCAGAGAGGTTCACTGGGGTTCGGAGTGAAACGTGATGCGTGATCGGAAGTTGGTTGGCGGGCCTGGCGTTCGGGTACGGTGAGTAACTCGTAACTCGTAACTCGTAACTCGTAACCGGAATCGCGGGAAGTGTCTCTGGGTTACGGGTTACGGGTTATGGGTTACGGGTTACGGGTTACGGGTTACGGGTTGCGCGTTACGGGTTCCGGGTTACGGGTTACCGGTTACGGGTTGCGCGTTACGGGTTCCGGGTTCCGGGTTACGGGTTACAGGTTACGGGTTACGGGTTACGGGTTACGGGTTACGGGTTACGGGTTACGGGTTACTCGTCACGCAGCATTGAACGCATTCATGGCCGGCACGATGCCGTGTACCAGCCAGTGCTGGCAGGCGTCGGCGGCCAGCTCGCGGGCGTTTGCCATGAGCTCTTCCTGCGGGGGCGAAAAGTTCTGCAAGACGTAGTCGGCCGGATCCATGCGGCCCGGCGGCCGGTCGATGCCAACGCGCAGGCGGGCGAAGTCGCCGCCGCCCAGCGCAGCGATGAGCGATTTCATGCCGTTGTGGCCGCCCGACCCACCCGAAGCCCGCAGCCGCAGCGCGCCCAGTGGCAGGTCCAGGTCATCGTAGATCACCAGCAGATCGGCCGGCGCGATCTTGTAGTAGCTCAGCAGGGCCTGCACGCTGGGGCCGACCAGGTTCATGAAGGTCTGCGGCTTGGCCAGGACGACACGCTGCGAGCGGTAAACCGGCCGGTCGATGGTGGGCGCGTCTGGCCCAGCCGCCAGCGCCACCTGCTCCACGCCCACCGACACGGCAATCGGGCCCAGCGCGGCCTTGGCCTTGCCCTGTTTGACATCGAAGCGCAGGCCGTGGCGCGCGGCCAGCAGATCGACGATCTGAAAGCCGACATTGTGGCGATTCTGTTCGTACTGCTTGCCCGGATTGCCCAGGCCGGCGATCAGCTTCACGGCGCGATCAGATACCACAGCCAGGTCAGCAGCCGGCGCACGCCGAAGAACGCGCCCACGGCCAGGAAGATGGCGCCGGCCAGCGAGGCGCCGCGCACGAAGGAAGAGCGGAGGGCGCTGGTTTCGAGGGCGTCGGTCAACGCGGCGCCGCCCGCGCTGTCGCTGGGGGTGTCGCTGCTGTCGTCGGCGATGGCCGTCTGCGCCTCCGCGGTCACGGTGGGCGAGGGTCGGGGTGTGGGGGTGGGG
>JACSRL010000579.1 GCA_014879765.1 Anaerolinea sp.
ACGGCTACGCGAAGAGCCAACCGCTAACTCTTCTCGCTGCTGCAAAGCCTTGCCTTCAACCGGGTACGGGTACTCTCCGTATATACTGCGCGTCCATTCCCACACGTTGCCGCTCATTTCCTCGACGTGATACGGACTGGCGCCGCCGGGAAAACAGCCAACCGCGCTGGTGGCGCCAATGCCGGTGGCAGCATAGTTTACCCGATCCGGGTCGATTTTGCCAAGCCAGGGGAAGTCGCGTCCATCGACGCCGCGTGCGGCCTTCTCCCATTCAGCCTCGCTGGGCAAGCGCACCTGCCAGCCGGCCGGCAGCTTGCCGGCGACGCGCAGTTGCTCCTCCAGCCAGCGGGTGAAGGCCAGCGCCTCCCACCAGTTGACCCCCACCACGGGATGATTGGCCAGGGTGAAGGGCTCGCCGTAGTCGGCCGGCGCAGCGGACCATTCCTCGACGAGGGCTGATTCCTTGAGAAATTGCCGCCGCACCTCGCCCGGCCGCCAATAGCCGTGTGCCTTGGCCTCCCGCCAGTAGTCAGGCTCCTTATAGCCGCCAGCCTGCACGAAGACGTCGAACTGGGCGTTGGTGATGGGATAACGGCTGATCTTGTAAACGTATGCCAGGTTGTAGGGGTGCTGAGAGCTCTCATCACCCAGATAAGCCCTGGCCTTGTCATCGTTGCCCATAAGAAACGAGCCGGCCGGCACATCCAGCCATTCGATCCGCAACGGGTCCAGCACCTCGCTGCGCGGATCGCCCAGACGGGCCAGGGCGTTGCCAGCCTCGGCGCGCTCGATAGGAGGCAACGGGCTTTTTCGCATCACATCGACCAAACGGGGCCGCAGCCGCGCCAGAAAGACGCGCCCACCCTCCGGCTTGGCGTCGTCGTCCTTGATCACGGCCGGCCCCAGCAGCGCGGCCACCTGGCCTCCCCACAGCACGGCGCGCCACTGCGCCTCGCTGACCGGCCCAGCCGTGGGACACAGGTCGTAGGCCAGGTCCAGAAGTTCCTTCTCGCCGTTGCGGCTGTTGTACTTCAGCTCCTCGGCGCCGTAGCGCGCAGCCAGGTACCAGAAGTCCCCCTCGCCCGCACGACGCCAATACTCCCGCGCCACGCCGCGACCCTCAACCATGTGGCAACCTGCCAGGTACTCACGGAAGGTGCGATGCGGGAAGCTGTAGATCTGCGGCTGCTCCTGCTCCTCGGCGCCGCCATGGCCCACCAGTAAACCAGCGCGCTGGTCGACATAGTCCAGGAATTCGCTGACCAGCCCCGCGTCACCCAGGTAGCGCGGCTTCTCCAGCAGGCTCAATAGCTCGCCGCGGCTCAGGACGCCTTCCTTCTGGCCCTGAGCCTCCCGCTCATGCACCAGATAAGCCAGCTCCTCGACGATGCGCCGCAGCTTGAGGTCGTCCTTCAACACAGCAGCCAAGGTGTCCGACACCGCAATGCCCTTCTGGCGCTGCCAGCGCAGCAGCAGGTTCTCCACAGCCAGCTTGTACAGACGCACCCGCTCCGGCGGCAGCGTCACCTCCTTCTGGTGGATGATGGCCATAGTAGTGAGCAGCATGGGGTTGGAAGCCAGCTCGTGCAGATCGGCCGACAGCGCGGCGCGCTGCAAGTCGGCGATCTTGACGGTCGCCGACTGCTCGGTCACGCGACTCAACGCGACCTGCGCCCGGTACCAGCCCTCGACAAAGCGGCGGATCTTGGCTTCATCGAACAGCGCCAGGGTGTGCTGGGCGAAGCCAGGCAGCAACGCGCTGCCGGCGTAGGAACGAATGCGGCAGGTGACGACAATGCGTTGCGCCTTGGGATAGGCGCTGCGCACACCCTGCATGGCCTGGCGCACCCGCTGGCGCAGCCGTTCCGGCACCTCGTCCAACCCGTCGAAGATCAGCAACACGTTGCCGGTGTCCAGGGCACGCTCCAGCTCCGGCGCAAAGCCCTCAGCTCCCATCTCCTGCAACTGGGTGCGCCAGTGTCCACGCACCGCCTCAGCCATGCGGCGGCTGATCTCGTGTTCAGACGCACCGCTCAGGTTCAACGCGGCCAGCACGGGCGCCAGATCGCGCAAAGCCACCAGCAGCGGCAGCGTGTCGGCCGGCCAGCCGGCCGGCAGCGGCGCCTCACCCAAGTGGGCTGCGGCCAGCCAGGCCGCCAGTTGGCGCACGAAGGTGCTCTTGCCGCCGCCGGGATCGCCCAACAAGACCAGGCGTGGGTTCTGGATCGTCGCTTCCAAAGCAGTCAGGGCACGGTCTTCCTGCCCCGGCCGGCCAGCTACTTCCCGCTCCAGGTCGCGTTGGCCGCCCTGCTTCTCGCCGATCGGCACGCGGGTGCGAGTGTCCAGATCCACATAGACCCGATCCAGCGTCACCTCGTCGCCGGCCTCCTCGCCGCCCATAGCGGCCAGCGGCAGCACATTGCAGCGCAAGCGCAAGCGGCGCAGGTAGCGATCGCGGGCCTCTTTGCGTCGCGTTGCTTCAGGATCGGGCAGGTTCTCCAGGTTTTCGACGTAGACATCGGCTTTGACAGCGCGCGCGTTGTGACCGACCGCCACGGCGCTACCTTCCACCGTTTGAGCGGCAAATCCACCTTGCCCGCTGGAAACAGCCTCGTCCTGTGCGGTAGAGCCGCTGCCAGTGGTTGTCGCCTGATAACTCGGTGTAGCCGCCACCTGCTGAGCGTTGCGCCGCCCGCGCACGAAGCCCCACCCAGCCACCGCCGCGGCCCCAGCCCACAGCGCCAACTGCACCAGTCCGGTCAGCCCCTCGATGGTCGCGCTGTTGTCGCTGGCGAAGCTCAACAGCGCCGGCGCCCAACGGGATGCGGTCAGGCCCAGCAGAAACAGACCTACAACGGTCAATCCGATTAGCAGCCATCTCTTCATGTTTTACGCTCCATTGGGCGCGGCAGCGGCCCCTTTAGCACCGCCTTGCGCAGTCCAACCGTGTTGCCGTAGCGCACGTGGTTGGTCCAGCCCTTGACGCTGGCTGTCAATTGGTCGAGACTCAGCTCGCCGGCCGCGTAGGCCGCGATCATGCGGCGCAGCCGGCGCTGGAAATAGACCCCCTTGCGCCGCTTCAGCCGCCGCCGGTCGGGGTAGAGGGTGAAGCCCAGGAAGGGGAAGCCCTCGCTGGCCGGCCGCGCGTGCGCGCCCGGATGAATGGTCAGCCGGCAGCGGGCCAGCCGGTCAACGCAGGCGTCGCGCCAGCCGTGCAGCGCGCGCTTGTCGTCGCCGAAGAGCAGGATATCGTCCACATAGCGCACATAGGCTGGGCAGCGCAACTGGCGCTTGACGAAGTGATCGAAGGGGTTGAGATAGCAGTTGGCCCAGAACTGGCTGGTCAGGTTGCCAATCGGGAGGCCCCTGGGCCGCTGCGCTGCAAACAAGTCGTCGCCGGGAAAGTAGACCATGTCGTAGGACTCGCTCAGCACACCCACGCCGCTGGCCAGGATCTGGTCGATCAGCCAGAGCACGGCCGGGTCGCCCAGCTTTTTTACCAGGGTCTGGCGCAGGATAGCGTGATCGATGGCCGGGAAGAACTGCACCACGTCCAATTGTAACACATAGCGGTAGCTTCGCGCGAACTGCTGCGCGGCCGCCAGCGCGCGGTGCGTGCCCTTGCCGACCCGATTGGCGTAGGAATCGGCCACAAAGCTGCGTTCGAAGATTGGCTCGATGACGTTGCACAGCGCGTGATGCACCACCCGGTCGCGAAAGGGCGCGGCGCTGATCAAACGCCGCTTGGGTTCGTGGATGAAGAAGCTGGTGTAGGGGCCAGGCCGGTACGTCTGGTCGGCCAGCTCAGCCTGAAGCCGCAGCAGGTTGTCCTCCAGCCGGTGCTCGAAGGCCGCCACGTTGGCCTGGCCGCGCTTGCCCTTGCTGGCGCGGCGGTAGGCCAGGAGCAGGTTGGGCCAGGTGTAGATTTGGTCGTACATGTCACATCTTACCTCATGCCAGCCCGCCGGGGGATTGATCCCCGGCGCTCCCACGTGAGGGCACACGCTGTTCGCCAACAAATTTTTGCGCCGCCCCTTCGGGGCGGGGTCGCGTGGGCTCGCCGGCTGCCACCTTGGCTGACTTCATGCTCGACGTCTTTGCTACAGAGGCCCAGAGAGTCAGAGTGTCAGAGACCAGAGACCCCAGAGGCCAGAGGTCAGGGGGACGCACACACCCGAAACCCGAGGGTGACGCTCCTGTAGTTCGGGTTGTAGTAGTTGCGGGCGGCGCAGCGCAGGTTGAACTCGTTGAGGTCGCCGAACGACCCGCCGCGCAACACACGGCTACGCGAAGAGCCAACCGCTAACTCTTCTCGCTGCTGCA
>JACSRL010000050.1 GCA_014879765.1 Anaerolinea sp.
GGCGGGGGCAGCCAGCAGACAGTGGTTGCGACTGAGATGATTCTGGAGGAACTGAGCCGGCAGGGGTACGTTTTTCGGGCGTTGCGCTAATGCAACAGATTTCGGAAGTCGTGGTTCTGCTTCGGCCGGCTCACCCGCTGGGCTGCGCGCGCACACGGCTCATCAACAGCGCGGCCAGCAGCAGGAAAGCGGCTGTGAAAGGCCAGATCGCCTGATAGCTGGTGAGATCCACCAGCGCGCCGCCGACGATGGGGCCAGTGATGGCCGCGGCCGACGAGGCGAAGTAATACAGGCCAGTGTAGGCGCCGATGTTGCCGGACTTGGCCAAATCGTAGACCATGGGCAGCGAGTTGATGTTGATCAGCGCCCAGAAGCCGCCCATCACCGCCAGCAGCGCCAGCAGCATGGTCGGCTGCCGCACGACGAAGGCCAGCAACACACCGACCGTCATGCCAACCAGGCCAATCAGGATGATCGGCTTGCGGCCAAAGCGGGTGGCCAGCAGGCCGCTGGGGATGGCGAAGATGATCAGCATGGCGGCAAAGGCGGTGAGCATCTGCGTGCCTGTGCCCACCGAGATGCCCAACTCCGTGCGCGCGTAAAGGGTGAAGAAGGCCTCGGTGGCGTTCCAGCCCACGAACCAGGCGAAGATCGCGCCCAGCAGGAAGAGCCCGCTGCGGTCCGGGTTGGTGGCCACATAGCGCACGTTGTCCAGCAGCTTGGGCTCCTGCTCGATCACCTCGGCCGGCAGGTGGGAGCGATCCGGCTCTTTGACTCGCCAGAGGACCACGCCGATGGCCAGCAGCATGACCGCCGCGCCGAAGATGAAGGGGATGGGCACCCCGATCTTGTAGAGCATGCCGCCGGTGAAGAGCGCGATCGCGCCTCCCACGCCGCCCATCAGGTTGATCACGCCATTGGCCTTGCTGCGCTCTTCCGGCTGGAACAGGTCGCCCAAGTAGGCGATGGTGGGGGAGCGAAAGAGGGCCATGCCCAAGTTGGTGCCCAGGATGGCCAGCGCGATCAAGATGAAGTTCTCGCGCACAAAGGGCACCAGGATGAAGAAGAGGGCACCCATGGGCGCGCCCAGCATCAGCCAGGGCTTGCGCCGGCCAAAACGGGTGTGTGTCCGGTCGGAGCGGCTGCCCACCCAGGGCTGAAAGAACATGTTGATGATATTGTCCCAGGTCAGGATGAACCCGACCACCAACGCGCTCAGGCCCAGATCGGCCAGCATGGGCGGGATCAGGCTGTTGAACAGCGGCCAGATAATGCTGATGCCAAAGAAGCCGAAGCCAAGGACAAAAGTGCGACCCCAGGGGAACGGACGGTTGGTCATGAGGATTCCTCTTCTACGTTGAACAGGACGGCGGGTGGAACGGCGCCGGCATTGTACCACAGCCTGGCCGCGTGGCCGACTCTGCCCGCGCAGTCGTTGCCAGTGCGGCATGGAACGGACGTCACGTCGATAGCGTGTTGATATTTTCCCGTAACTGTTCAGGCGCCGGGCACTTGCGCTTGACAATGAAGCCCACCATCTTCACCATCACGCGGTCGACGTTAGTCACGTCGCGCTTGAACTGCCGGCGGCTGTCCTCGCCGAGGGCTACTTGGGATTTCAGGCCGTTCAGGTTCATGGGCTGCCTAACCCGATCCTGACCACAGGTTGGCTTCCAGGAGTTCGATGCTTGCCCCCATGCCCCCGAACACGTGGGAATGGGCCATCACGTCCAACAGCGTGCGTTCGCGGTCGGTCAGGGCGACCTGCTGCCATTGGGTCATCCACTCGTGCTACAGGCCAAAGAAATGGGCCGGCTGGACGGTGATGAACTCGAACTCCAGGTCCAGCGCTCGCCAGACTGCGCGCCCGCGCGGGCGATAAGCGGATCCGTGGCGCATCTCCGGCGTGACCACTGCCCGCGGGGTGGACGCCTGGATCATGGTGGGAATCTGTGTGGTCATGCCGTGAAAAGCCAACGCTGACCAGTGGCTGATGGCGCAGGGCTGCACCAGGGCGGCGGCCAGGGCGAAGGGGTGGATCTCTGTGCTTAGCAGCGGCGACTGGACGACGTAGACGCCCCGCTTAAGGCGTGCCAGCCACGGCCCCTGCGCCAATTGGGCCAGCAACCCGTTGACCGCTGGCCGCGCCAGCCCCAGCACAGCGCCTGCAGCGATGGCATCTTCTGTGGTGAAGACAGGGCCAGTCTCGGCCACCAATCGTTCCAGCAGCGCCAAGCCCTGGGTCCGCCCGTACAGCGCCGGCAATGCTTGCTCAGTTTGATCACTCATGGCAAGGTATTAAACTACGTTAATAGAGATCGAGCAAATTAACGCAGTGCATAACACATCAGGAGCTGTCCCCATCAAACCGAGTAGTTCACGCTGCCTGCGGAGTTGGTGAAGCCCACCATCTTCACCATCACGCGGTCGACGGTGGTGACGTCGCACTTGAACTGGCTTCGGTCTCGCGGGCTGCCGGCGCCGGCAGCCCGCAGGCCGTCGAGAAGTCGTGCCGATTGTCGCGGAAGGCGCCGTAGCCCCAGTCCCACAGGCGGCGCAGCCCTGGCGTCACTGAAAAGAGGTAGAGCGGATAGGCCCACCAGATGTGCTGCACGGCGTAGCGGTAGACCTCGGCCCCGGCCAGGTGGCGGCCATCGACAAAGAGCAGCCGGATGTCGTACACCAGCTCCTCCGGCGACAGGCCCAGGCGCGGCCGGACCCACGGCGCTTGCAGCGGCGCGATATCCAGCCCGATCTTGCGCAGCGTCGGCCCCCAGAAGGGGATCCACTCGCGGCAGAAGCCGCACATGTCGTCGTACAATACCCAGCCAATGGGTTGGTGGGATGGCATTCGCTGGTTGCTCCTGGTGTCGTCTGGCCGAATCTGCGTTGAGGTGGATGGATTCACCATCCGGCCCATGAACAGCACGCTGTCCGGGCTGTTCTTGAACAAAACGTCATACGTGCGATTTCCGTAGTCTTGGGCCGCTATCTTCATTTTAGCACCAGCCGCGGGCCATGTCAACGGCTTTTCCGGCTGGTCGCCAACCTGTTTCTGCCAGTTGCCTTTCCTCCCACCCTCTGCTACAATGGCCTCAACTGCAAACCCAACCCACCTGCTTCCTTGTCTGCCATCCAACCATGCGCCTCGGATTCGCCGTCAAAGTCATCGGCCAGGCCGGCCTGAAGGAGCACGACAGCCGGCGCTGGCAGAACACCCCCCACCTCAGCGTCAGCCTGGTCTATCTGCGCGATATTTTCGAGTACCTGCGGCGGGAACGCATCACCATGTACCGCATGTCGTCGGAGCTGGCGCCCTACCTGACCCACCCGGAGCTGACCCAGTTCCACGGCCAACTGGACGAATGCGCGGCCGAGCTGACGGCCATGGGCCAGTTGGCCCGGGAGATCGGCCTGCGCCTCTCCTTTCATCCGTCGCAGTACGTGGTGCTCAACGCGCCTGATGACACACTGGCGGCCAAAAGCGCGCGGGAGATCGCAACCCAGGCCGAGCTGCTGGATCGCATGGGGCTGGGCGACGAGGCAGTGGTGGTGGTGCATGTGGGGGGGGTCTATGAAAGCCACGAGCAGGCGCGGGGGCGCTTCGTCCTCGCGTTCGAGCAGTTGCCGGAGCCGGCCCGCCGCCGGCTGGCGCTGGAGAACGACGACACCCGCTTCGGCGTGGCCGACACGCTGTGGATCCACGAAAGAACCGGCGTGCGGCTGATCTTCGACAACCTGCACCATCACAACTTCAACCCTGAGCGCAGGCCGCTGCGCGAGGCGCTGGCCGCCTGTCTGGCCACCTGGCCGGCCGAGGCGCGACCCAAGGTGCATTTCAGCTCGCCCCGCACGGAGATGCGCATCGCAGAACAGACTGACCCGGAGACTGGCCGCCGCGTGCAGCTTTTGCAGCCGCCGATCTGGACGCGCCACTCCGACTACCTCCACCCCTTCGAGTTCATCGCCTTTCTGCGCGAGGCGGCCGGCCTGCGGCCCTTCGATGTGATGCTGGAGGCCAAGGCCAAGGACCTGGCGCTGTTGCGTTTGCGCGAGGATCTGCTGCGCTACGCGCCGGAGCTGGCGGGAGGGATCATATGAACGACACCCAGATCTGGCTCGGTCAGGAGACCGGCCAGAGCGATCGGCTCGGTCAGGAGACCGGCCAGAGCGATCGGCTCGGTCAGGAGACCGGCCAGAGCGATCGGCTCGATCAGGAGACCGGCCAGAGCGATCGGCTCGATCAGGAGGCCGGCCAGAGCGGCGGGCTCGGTCAGGAGACCGGCCAGAGCGGCGGGCTCGGTCAGGAGACCGGCCAGA
>JACSRL010000580.1 GCA_014879765.1 Anaerolinea sp.
CGGCAAATTAGCTTCGCTCGTAGGATTCGGCGACTTCCGAAGTCTCGTCGGTTCAACCCGTTTTGAACATACCCAAAAGAAACGGCCAGGAGATACGCTCCTGGCCGTTTGTTGTGGGGCGGGTGTCACGGCCCACGCGGCTGGCTCGGTCGGAGACCGGCCAGAGCAGTCAAGGCTCGGTCGGAGACCGGCCAGAGCAGCCGAGGCTCGGTCGGAGACCGGCCAGAGCAGCCGAGGCTCGGTCGGAGACCGGCCAGAGCGCCGAGGCTCGGTCGGAGACCGGCCAGAGCGCCGAGGCTCGGTCGGAGACCGGCCAGAGCAGCCGAAGCTCGGTCGGAGACCGGCCAGAGCGGCGGCTTGGTCGGAGACCGGCCGGAGCAGCGGTGGCCGCGTGGTGCTGGCGAGAAGGGGAGGCTAACCCTGGTAAGGCTCGCCGTCCACCCAGACCTGAACGTCGTCGAAGTAGCCGTTGACGTTCTCGGCCAGCGGGCTGATGACCTGCAAGAAGATCATGATGCGGCCCTCAGGCCCGGCGGTCACGGTGTGCTCCAGCGGCAGCCACTGGCCGTGCCAGGGCCCGTTGACCCATTCGGCGTCGAAGTCGTCGGCCTTGACGCCCAGGGCCGCCCAGTCGTAGGTCAGCACGTTGCCGCCGTGCAGGCCGCCGTGGTCATAGAGCACGTACATGGCACGCACCCGGACCTCGGCGCCTGGCGTCACCTTGATCTCACGCGAGACGCCGGCCTCGAAGGGCACCGACCCGGCGATCTTCATGGAGTAGCTGCCGTCGTAGGGGCTCTCATCCTTGACTACCTTCTCAGCCGTCAGCACCACGCTCTCCGCGCCGCGGTAGGCATAGGCCCCCCAGAGGTGCGGGATCTGACGCCAGGTGGCGCCGTAGAAGTTGTTGAAGGTCTCGAAGAAGGGGCCGGGGTTGGCCGAATTGAGCAACTGATGGCCGTAGGCCCATTCGTTGCCGGCTGCGATGCCCGTCACCGCCGGGCCGTGACCGATGATCGTCGAATGATCCACTCCGCGTGCCACCTCCTCGGCGTGCGCCTGCTGGGCGGGCTGGGGCAACGATGGGATCATGTTGACCCAGGCTTGCAGCAGCGCGTTGGAGGGCGACTGCGTGGGGATGGGCAGCCCGGCCGGGCTGGCCGGTCCGTGCGGCGTGGCTGGGACGATAGGGGTGAAATAGGCCTGCCAGGCTGACCAGTCGGACATCGAGCCGCCGCCCGATGCGCCGGCCGCGCCTGCAGACACGACCAGAAGAACCACGATGGCCAATGAGGTGAGGAGTGTGCGCGAATGTCGTCTCATGGGTATCCTCCCGACCGAACGAGTGGCCGCACTGCCACAGAACAGAACACGATTGCCTTTATTATATGACCAACTTGAGCATAAGTCAAGCGTTTTTTGCGCCGATCTGAGGGTCGAACCTGGCATCCAACGCACTGGGATTTCGGAAGTCGCCGCCGCGTGCAGAAACCGGGTTTTTCCCGTGCGGCCCTGGTTTTCGTCTTCGTGACGGCCTTTCATGGCCCCATGACCTTGGCCTGTGAGACAAAAACCGGGTTTCTAATGCCTTTCAAGTGCCCGGCACCTGAGCAGTTACTTGCGTTCTTTGCTTTGACCGCGCGCGGGGCCTGTGTTACAATGGCCGCCATGGACTTCCTGACCATCGGCAACATCACCAAAGACCTGATCCCCGGCGGCTACACGGTGGGCGGAACCGTCACCTATGCCTCGGTGGCGGCCATGCGTCTGGGGCGCCGGCCGGGCGTGCTGGCGCGCGTGGGCGCCGATCTGGCGCTGCCCAAGATCTATGACGACATCGAACTGCACGCGCTGCCCTCGGAACACACCCTGACCTTCGAGAATGTCTACACCCCCACAGGCCGCGTGCAGACGATCCACGCGCTGGCCGGCGCCATCGGCCGCGAGGATGTGCCCGCGGCGCTGGTGCAGGCCGCGCCGCCCATCGTCCTGCTGGGCCCGCTGGCGGGCGAGCTGGACCCCGGCGTGGCCGAGCTCTTCCCCCACGCGCTGCGCGGCTTCGTGCCACAGGGCTGGATGCGCCGCTGGGACGCACAGGGCCGCGTCTCCCACGTGCCCATCGCCTGTGACGCCGACCTGCTGCGCTACGCCGATGTGCTGGTGGTCAGCACCGAGGATGTCAACCACGACATTTCCCTGGCCCGCTGCTATGCCGAGCAGGTGGAACTGGTGGTGCTGACGCGCGCCATGCACGGCGCGGACGTCTACTACCGGGGCCGCGTGACCCACGTGCCCCCCCGGCCGGCGCGGGAGATCGATCCCACCGGCGCGGGCGACACCTTCACCGCCGCCTTTCTGATCTGCTACAGCGAAACCGGCGACCCGATCAAGGCAGCGCGCTTTGCCAATGTGACCGCCTCCTTCAGCATCGAGGCCTCCAGCTACGGCGCCATGCCCGAACGCGCCCAGGTCGAGGCCTATCTGGCAGAGCATGGATGGTAGCATGACCCGAGTCTACGCGCTGGCCAACCAGAAGGGGGGCGTCGGCAAGACCACCACCGCGGTCAACCTGGCCGCCTATCTGGCCGCGGCCGGCCAGCGTGTGCTGCTGGTGGACTGCGACCCGCAGGCCAACGCCACCAGCAGCCTGGGGGTCAACGCCGACGAGCTGGAGCTGACGCTCTACGATGCGCTGATCGACCGGAGGCCGCTGGACCAGATCATCACCCTCACCCGCCAGCTCCGGCTGGATCTGGCGCCCTCCTCCCCCAGGCTGGCCGGCGCCGATGTGGAGATGGTGAGCATGATCGCGCGCGAGCGGATCTTGCAGCGCACGCTGGAGCCGGTGCTGCACCGCTATGACCATGTGCTGCTGGACTGCCCCCCCAGCCTGAGCCTGTTGACCGTCAACGCGCTGACCACGGCCAGCGGCGGCGTGCTCATTCCCATCCAGTGCGAATATCTGCCGTTGGAGGGGCTGGGCCGGCTGACGCAGACCATCGGCCTGGTGCGGGAGCATCTCAACCCGCAGTTGCGCATCTACGGCATCGTGATGACCATGTTCGACGCCCGCACCAATCTGGCGGCCGACGTGGTGGCCGAGGTGCGCCAGCATTTCCCGCGCGAGATCTTTGACGCGGTGATTCCACGCAGCGTGCGCCTGAGCGAGGCGCCCAGCTATGGCCAGCCGATTCTCAGCTATGCGCCCGGCTCGCCGGGCGCGACGGCCTATCTGGCGCTGACCCACGAGCTGCTGGCGCGCGAGGCGCGCGAGCGCCAACCTGGGAGCGTGAGAGCATGAACACCCCACGACGCAGCGGCCTGGGCAAGGGCCTGGGCGCTTTGATCCCCGCGGGCATCGACACGGCGCCCTCGGCGTTGCCGCCCTCCGGCCTGGTCGAAGCGCCCGTGGACCAGATCGCCCCCAACCCGCGCCAGCCGCGCGATCACATGGAGCCAGAGGCGCTGGCCGAGCTGGCCGAATCGATCCGCACCCACGGGCTGATCCAGCCGCTGGTGTTGACGCTGGCGCCGGCCGGCGCGGCGGTGCAGTATTATCTGGTGGCGGGCGAGCGGCGCTGGCGCGCCTCGCAACTGGCCGGCCTGCACACCGTACCGGCCATCGTCAAAGATGTGTCGCCGCAGGGCATGCTGGAGCTGGCGCTGGTGGAGAACGTGCAGCGGGCCGACCTCAACCCGCTGGAGGAAGCCGCGGCCTATCAGGCGCTGGTGGAGGAATTTGGCCTGAACCATGACGTGGTGGCGGCGCGGGTGGGCAAGAGCCGGGTGGCTGTGACCAACGCCATGCGTCTGCTGCGTCTGCCCAACCGGGCTAAAGAGGCCGTGATCGCCGGCCAGATCAAGGAGGGCCACGCCCGCGCCCTGCTGGGGCTGCCAGGCGACGCCGCGATCGAACAGGCGCTGCAACTGGTGCTGGAGAACGAGCTGACCGTGCGCCAGACCGAGGAGCTGGTGCGACGCCTGAACCAGCAGGCGGCCGAGCCCAGGGTAGAGGAAGCGAGCGGCGAAGAGGAGGCCAGCCCCGAGACGCGCGAGCTGGAAAGCCGCTTCCGCGACGCGCTGGGCACCAAGGTCAACCTCTACCGCAGCCGCCGCGGCGGCCGGCTGGTGATTCACTTCTACTCGGAAGAAGAGCTGGGCTCGATCTTCGACGTGATCGTGGGCAGCAGCGAGCTGTAGGCTGATTGGCTCTGCCCTACTCACAAACGCCACATCCCATCTTCATACTTTCTGAACAATTCTGCGGTATTCTGGGGCAGAGGGGCGCACACGACCGCAGATCGAA
>JACSRL010000583.1 GCA_014879765.1 Anaerolinea sp.
GGGCTGGTTTCGATACGCCTGCGGCTACTCAACGCCGGGCTGGTTTCGATACGCCTGCGGCTACTCAACCGGCCGCGATCGGGCTGGCCTACGCCGACATCACCACCGGCGAGTTTGCCGTCACCCAGTTGCAGGGGCCGCAAGCCGAGCATCTGCTGCGCCAGGAGCTGGCCCGCCTGCAGCCGGCCGAACTGCTGTTGCGAGAGGGAGAGGGGGAGAGCGCGCGAAAGGGAGACGACTCTTCCCCTCCTCACCCTTTCCCCCTCTCTCCCTCTCTCTCCCTCACCCGCCTCCCCGCCTGGCAGTTCGAGCTGGAGACCGCGCGGCGGGCGCTGTTGGAGCAGTTCCAGGTGGAATCACTGGCCGCGTTCGGCTGCGAGCACCTGCCGCAGGCCGTGCAGGCCGCCGGCGCGCTGGTGCAGTACTTGCAGCAGACCCAGCGCGGCAGCTTGCCGCACCTGACCGGGCTGCGCACCTACGACACCGGCGAGTTCATGGCGCTGGACGAGGCGACGCGGCGCAACCTGGAGCTGACCCAGACCATCCGCAGCGGCAGCAAGAAGGGCTCGCTGCTGGAGGTGCTGGACGCCACCCGCACCCCCATGGGCACGCGGCTGCTGCGCAAATGGCTGCACCAGCCGCTGCTGGACCGGGAGCGGCTGGAGGCGCGGCTGGACGGCGTGCAGGCCTGGCACGATCATCTGCCCGCGCGCGCCGAGCTGCGCGATCTGCTGCGCCGGGTGGGCGACCTGGAGCGCTGGACCAACCGCGCCGCGCAGGGCATCGCCCGCCCGCCGGAGCTGGTGGGCATCCGCCAGGCGCTGGAGCTTGCGCCCGAATTGGGCAGACTCGTCGGAGAATTGTCAATTGACAATTGTCAATTGGCAATTGTCAATTGTCCCGATGTGCTCGACCTGCTGCGTTCCGCCATCGCCGATGATCCGCCGGTCACGCTGGAGAAGGGGGGGGTGATCCGCAAGGGCTTTTCGGCTGAGCTGGACGGCATCGAGATCGCCTCGCGCGACGCGCGCCAGTGGGTGGCGGGGCTGGAACGGGTGGAGCGGGAGCGCACCGGCATCAAGTCGCTCAAGGTCGGCTTCAACAAGGTCTTCGGCTACTACATCGAGGTGACCAGCGCCAACGCGGCGCTGGTGCCGGCCGACTACATCCGCAAGCAGACGCTGGTCAACGCCGAACGCTACATCACGCCGGAGCTGAAGGAGTACGAAAGCCTGATCCTCAACGCCGAGGAGCGGCAACTGGAGCTGGAGCGGCAGATCTATGGCCAGGTGCTGGGGCAGATCGCGGCGGCCGCGCCGCGCCTGCTGCACGTGGCCCAGGCCATCGCCGAGCTGGACGTGCTGGCCAGCCTGGCCGAGGTGGCCGCCAACAACCGCTACGTGCGCCCCACCCTGGCCGGCGACGCGACGCTGGAGATCACCGCCGGCCGCCATCCGGTGGTGGAGCGCATGCTGCACGACGAGGTCTTCCAGCCCAACGACGTGCGCCTGTCACCCGACGAGGCGATCCAGATCATCACCGGCCCCAACATGAGCGGCAAGAGCACCTATCTGCGCCAGGCCGCGCTCATCACCCTGATGGCGCAGGTCGGCTCCTTCGTGCCGGCCGAGCGCGCCCATATCGGTCTGGTGGACCGCATCTTCACCCGCATCGGCGCGCAGGACGAGATCCACGCCGGGCAAAGCACCTTCATGGTGGAGATGGTGGAGGCGGCCAACATCCTGCACCATGCCACCAGCCGCAGCTTGATCATCTTCGACGAGCTAGGCCGCGGCACCAGCACCTACGACGGGCTGAGCATCGCCTGGGCGGTGGTGGAGTACATCCACAACCACCCGCGGCTGCGGGCCAAGACCCTTTTCGCCACCCACTACCACGAGCTGACCGAGCTGGCCCAGCGGCTGCCGCACGTGGTCAACTACAACGTGGCCGTGGCCGAGCAGGGGGAGAGCGTGGTCTTTCTGCACCGCATCGCGCCCGGCGCGGCCGACAAGTCCTACGGCATCCATGTGGCGCAACTGGCCGGCCTGCCTCGCCCCATCATCCACCGCGCCGAGGAGATCCTGGCCGACCTGGAGGCCAGCGGCGGCGCGCCCGCCCAGCTCTGGCCGGTCTCCGACCGAACCAGCGAGCCGGCCGTGGTGCAGCTCAGCCTCTTCGGCGGGACGCACCCGACCGTGGACGCGCTGAAAAAGCTGGACATCAACGCGCTCAGCCCGTTGGAGGCGCTCAACAAGCTATACGAACTCCAGAAGATGGCGCGCCAATGAGTCGCTGGCCGCGCGGCGTCAGCGGCGCCAAGTTGCCAACTTTTCCGAAAAGTTGGCAACTTGGCGCCGCCAGCCCCCCATTCCCCTTGCAAGGCCCAACCGCATGACACCCATCACCGCCAGCGAAACAGCCGCCGCGCGCCTCAAGCGCAACCAGACCAACGCCTTCTTCGTCTCCTTCATTGCCCTGGGGCTGGCCTTCTCCGCGCTGGGGCCGACGCTGCCCAGCCTGGCCGGCAACACCGGCTCCACCCTCAGCCAGATCAGCATCCTCTTCACCGTGCAGTCGCTGGGCCTGCTGGCCGGCAACTTTCTCAGCGGCCGGCTGTTCGATCGCCGGCCCGCCTTTCCTTTCCTGGCCGCGGTGGTGCTGACCACGGCCGCGATGTTGGCGCTGGTCCCGCTGATGACCAGCCTGGCCATGCTGGCGGGCGTGTTGTTCATCATGGGACTGGCGGCCGGTTCCATCGACGTGGGGGGCAACACCATGCTGGTCTGGCTCCACGGCAACCAGGCGGGGCCGCGCATGAACGCGCTGCACTTCTTCTTCGGCGTCGGCGCGCTGTTGGCCCCCATCTTCGTGGCCCAGGCCATCGGGCTGACCGGCGGGGTGACTGTGGCCTACTGGCTGCTGGCGCTGCTGGTGCTGCCAGCGGCCGTGCTTTTCCTGCGCCTGCCCAGCCCGGCCGCGCCGGCCCACATCGCCCAGGCCCGCAGCGAGCGCATCCCCTGGCTGCCGGTGGGGCTGATGATCGCGGCCTTCTTCCTCTTCGTCGGCGCCGAGGTCAGCTTCGGCGGCTGGATCTACACCTACGCGCTGACGCTGGGGCTGGTCACTGTTACCGGCGGCGGCTATCTGACCTCGGTCTTCTGGGGCGCGCTGACCCTGGGGCGGCTGCTGACCATCCCCATCGCCGACCGCGTGCGGCCGCGCTACCTGCTGCTGGCCGACGTGCTGGGGGGTGTGGCGTCGCTGGCGCTGCTGTTGTTGCTGCCGGGCGTGAGTTGGGCGGTGTGGGTCGCCGCGTTCGGCTTTGGCCTCTCCATGGCCAACGTCTACCCGACGCTGGTGCTGCTGGGCCAGCGCCACCTGCACCTGACCGCGACCATCACCAGCCTCTTCATGGTGGGCGGCAGCATCGGCAGCATGGTCATTCCCTGGCTGATCGGCCAGCGTTTCGAGAGCATCGGCCCGCAGGTGACGATGATGGTGCTGCTGGTGGCCGTGCTGCTGGCGGGCGTGGACGTGGCGGCGTTTTTGTGGGTGACCAGATCACGGCGCTGACAGTAGCACGGCGGTAGATGGGGGAGAATACGCTAATTTTGGGGCCGCCGTGGTATAATCGGGGTAACTGCTCAGCCAGTCGTACAGAAACCGGGTCTTCGTGCGTCCATGATCTTAGTCTGCGAGACAAAAACCCGGTTTCTAATGCCCAAGCATGTCAGGAGTGATCGTATGGCTGTTCATCCGGTGACTATCAACTTATCTGAAAGTGTCTATCGTCAGATCAAGCGTGCGGCCGATGTGGTGCGGCGTCCCGTGGATGAGGTGGTCGCTGAAGCCGTCGTGGCGGCCGCACCCATCATGGACATATCTACCTCCAGCCTGCGCATGGAGTTGGCACAGATGGCCTATCTCAACGATGCCGCCCTCTGGAAAGCCGCGCGCGCTACCTTGTCTAAAGAACAGCGTCAGCAGCTCGAAACCTTGCATGACAAGCAACAACGCGTTGGTCTGACGCCCGGTGAACAAGCGCAAGAGGAGGCGCTGCGAAAACTCTACCGCGAGACCCTCCTGGTGCGCGCACAGGCTGTCGCGCTGCTCCAACAGCGCGGCTATGATGTGTCCGATCCAAGGGCCTTCCAGCCCTTGGGCTGATCTGATGTTATGAGCATTCGGGCCGTTTCTAAAGAAGTGCGAGCACGGGTGGCGCAATCAGCCGACTATCGCTGCGCCTACTGCCAGATCTCCGAACGAATCGTTGGCCC
>JACSRL010000307.1 GCA_014879765.1 Anaerolinea sp.
GGTGCGAACACGTTGATTGAGTAGGCCGCCGTATCGACGCCGAAGGCGAACGTGTTCGCACCCGCCGGCTGAGCAGTTACGTGCAAACAATGTCTCAACCTGCTTCGGCCAGGCTACGTGATATCCCGCGCTGCGAGCGACGGGAGGATGTTTCACTGGTGTTGGCAGCGACTGCCGATGTTCGCACGCTGCCTTACTACCAGGTGACCGTTACGCTGGCCGGCACAGATGGTACGCCCGCGCTGAAGCCTGGGAAGACGGCATCGAACGCGGGATCGAAGCAACCCGCGCTCAATACCCCGACTGGGGCATCCAGCACTGCCAACGGCAGGCCGAGGGCATCATGGACGCCAAGCAGGCCAAATACTATGCCACCGCGGTGGATTGGCTGCGACTGGCGCGCGACATCTTTCGCCAGCACGACCGGCTGGATGAATGGCAGGCGTATCTGAATGGTCTGCTGGCGCTTCACGCGCGCAAATACAAATTGGCGCCCATGCTCCAGGCCATCCGCTGATTCCAGCATGAAGACTCTCAGCACCCAAATCATCTATTTCCTGCGCCAGCGACCCAGCCGGATGAACATCGCCAACCTGCTGCGCTTCATCGCGGTGTTGGCGCTGTTGATCACGGTCTACAGCGTGGTCTTTCATGTCATCATGGAGCAGGAGGGGCGCAGCTACTCGTGGGTGTCAGGCTTCTACTGGACTCTGACCACCATGTCCACCCTGGGCTTTGGCGACATCACCTTTCAGGGCGACCTGGGGCAGGCGTTTTCCATTCTGGTGATCATCAGCGGGGTGGTGTTTCTTCTGATCCTCTTTCCCTTCACCTTCATCGAGTTCTTCTACGCGCCCTGGCTGAAGGCGCAGGCCGAGGCGCGCACTCCCACCGAATTGCCCAAGGGGACCAGCGGCCACATCATCCTGACCCACTTCGATGCCGTGGTGCGGGCCCTGGTCAGGCGCTTGCAGCAATTCGAACAGCCCTATGCCCTGCTGGTCTCAGACATGGCCCAGGCCATCGAGCTCTACAGCCAGGGCTACCGGGTCGTTATCGGCGATCTGGACAGCCCGGAGACCTACCAACGTCTGCGGGCTGAGGACGCGCTGCTGGTCGCCACCACCGCCGACGACCGGGTGAACACCAACGTGGCCTTTACCGTGCGCGAGGTCAGCGAGACGGTGCCCATCATCGCCACAGCCGACACCCCCACCGCGGTGGACATCCTCAAGCTGGCCGGCTGCAACCAGGTGATCCAGGTGGCCGAGATGATGGGGCAGGCGCTGGCCCGCCGCACGCTGGCCGGCAAATCCATGGCCCAGATCATCGGCCAGATCGACGAGATCCAGGTGGCCGAGGCGTTGGTGGCCGGCACGACCCTGGTGGGCCAGACCCTCGCCCAGACGCAGTTGCGCGAGCAGGTCGGCCTCAACGTGCTGGGGATTTGGGAGCGGGGCCAGTTCATCATCTCCGAGCCGGAGACGATGATCCACGATGACACGGTGCTGATGGTGGCCGGCTCGAAGGCGCAGGTGCAACGCTACAACGCGCGTTTCCATCGCCCGCAGGACGTGGGCGGCTCGGTGTTGATCATCGGCGGCGGCCGGGTAGGCCGGGCCGCGGCGCGTGCCCTGGCCGAGCGCGACGTCGCCTATCGCGTCATCGAGCGCTCGCCCAAGCATCTGCTCGATCCGGCGTGCGACATTCTGGGAGATGCCGCCGACATCGACGTGCTCAAAAAGGCCGGCATCGAGACCGCGTCGGGGATCATCGTCACCACCCATGACGACGACACCAACATCTACCTGACCATCTACTGCCGGCGGCTGCGGCCCGAAGTGCAGATCATCAGCCGGGCCGTGCGCGAGCGCAACGTGGCCACGCTGCACCGGGCCGGCGCCAACTTCGTCATGTCCTACGCCTCGTTGGGCGCGACCGCGATTGTGAACCTGCTGCACCGCTCTAACATCCTGATGGTGGCCGAAGGGCTGGATATCTTTCGCCAGCCTGTGCCCGCCGCGCTGGTGGGCAGGAGTGTGGCCGAGGCTGCGGTGCGCCGCCAGACCGGCTGCACGGTGATCGGCGTGTGCGCCAACGGCGAGATGCAGATCAACCCTGACCCACATCTACCTCTGCCCGCCGCTGAGCTGATCCTGATCGGCACGCAGGCTGCCGCCCAGCGTTTCCAAAAAGCCTATGGCGTCCGGCAGTTACCAAGGAGTATCCATGACCCCCACTGATTTCGTCCCCGATTGGGCCAAAGGCATCGTCTGGTATCAGATCTTTCCTGAGCGCTTCTGGAACGGCGACCCTGGCAACGACCCGCGCCTGGAGGACCAGGCCGGCGCCTGGCCCCATGACCAGAGCCCGCCCTGGCAGATCCACCCCTGGACCGCGGACTGGTACGAGCTGCAGCCCTACGAACGGGCCAATGGCCAGAGCCTTTGGCACAACTTGCAGCGGCGGCGCTACGGCGGCGATCTGCAAGGGATCATCGACCGGCTGGATTATCTGCAAGAGCTGGGCGTGGGCGCGCTCTACCTCAACCCGGTGTTTGTTGCGCCTTCGTCGCACAAATACGACTCGCCGCCAGCACGAGGGGCAGACGGTGCTGGTGGCGCTCAACCGCAGCGAGGAGACGCAGGAGATTCGGCTGCCGGCCGGCCCGGCCAGCCGCTACCTGGACCTGCTCAACGGCGGCCAGGAGCTGCTGGCGCAGGAAGGCGCGCTGACTGTCGAACTGTCGCCCCTGTGGGGCCGCATCCTGCTGGCGGCGTAGAAGGAGATGCCATGCTGAAGCTGCTGCGCAATCTGTTGATCCTGCTCTGAATGATCTGGCCGATGATTCTGGCCGGCGCCGCCGGCGCCATCGCCTCGGCCACTTCCAGGCTGAACACGCATCACGTTTCACTCATCACATTTCACGCATCACGCAACCATGCTCAAACTAGCTGTTTTTGACCTGGACGGCACGCTCAAAGCTGAGCGCGACCCCTACATCTACCTGCATCGCCGGCTGGGCACGCTGGAGGCCGCCGAGGCTTTCACCGCCCAGGGGCTGAGCGGCGAGATTCCCTACGAGGAGTGGCTGCGGCTGGACACCGGTCTGTGGACGGGGCAGCCGCGGCGGCTGTTGCGTCGCCATCTGGCCGAGAATCCCTACCTGCCCGGCGCGGTGGGGACGGTGGCCGCGCTGCGCGCGGCCGGCGTTACGGTGGCCATCATCAGCAGTGGGCTGTTGCTGCACGCTGAGATGGTGGCTGAGGAGCTGGGCATCGGGCCGGTGCTGGCCAACGAAATGGGCTTCGACGGCGTCGGGGAGGAGGCGCGGGTCAACGGCCACGTGCGCGCGCACGTGCCCTACGGCGACAAGCAGACGGTGCTGACGCGACTGCAAGAGGAGCTGGGGGTGACGCCAGCCGAGACGCTGGCTGCCGGCGACACGCGCAGCGATCTGGGGCTCTTTCGCCGCGCCGCGGTGGCGGTGGCCGTCCAGCCTGACCACCCCGACGTGGCCCGCGCGGCCCACATCGTGCTGGCCGACGGCGACCTGCGGCCGCTGCTGGGGCGGCTGCATCAGGTGGCGCCATCGTTGTGGTCGGCCTGAACGACCCGCCCTTTGCTCGGGCCGGTCTCCGACCGAGCCCTGATTGTAAGAAATAGAAGAGGGTGACAGCTTGAGAGCTGTCACCCTCTTATCCTTTCCGTGAAGTTACAGGCGGCTGGCTCGGTCGGAGACCGGCCAGAGCGAGGTGAGCGGGTTGCGGCGGCTGGCTCGGTCGGAGACCGGCCAGAGCGAGCGGGCTAGGGTTGGCCGAAGTCCACCAGATAGTAGTAGCCCCAGCCACCCCGCGCGACGCCGACGCCCGCCTGGGTGTAGTTCCAGCTCATGATGTTGTCGTAGTGCGCGCCGCCCGGGCCTTCCCAGTACCACATGTAGAACGCACTCTCCGCGTTGATCGCGTTGGCCCAGTTCTCGCTGGTCCACGAGGGATAGTAGCCTACCCGCGCCAGCCGGCCTCTCAGCCGTGCGCCGTCGCTGCCCACGTGGCTGCCCCAGCCGCGCTGGGCGCAGTCTTCGGCGTGCGCCTGGGCCGCGCTGGCCAGTTGATCTGACCACACCAGCGCGGGCAGGCCATTGGCCGTCCGTTTCTGGTTCATCAGGTCGAAGATCAGCCGGGCGGCGTCGGAGGCTGCCGGCGCCGACGGCGGCGCGGCCTCGGTCGCGGTCGACTCGGCGGGGGCTGCGGCGGGCTGGGTTTCAGCCGGCTGCGCGACCGGCGTCTGGGCCTCGACCGGCGCGGCCGGGGCCGGCGCGACGGGCGCCGGCGCGGGAGTCGGCGCAGGGGTCGGCGTGGGCGCAGGCGCACGCTTGACCTCTGCCGGCGCGGCCGGGATCCAGATCTTGTCGTCGGGGTAGATCCAGTAGGGCGCTTGCAGGTCGTTGGCCTCGGCCAGCGCCTCCATGCTCAGCCCGTGGGCCTTGGCAATCAGCCACAGATCATCGCCGGCTACCACGGTGTAGAGGTAGCCGAAGCCACGGGTGTCACTGGAACTTTGGGGGGTATCCTGCCTGTCGAAGGCAGGCGGCTGCTCTTTGCCAGATTCGCCGGTGGTTCCGGCGGCGTTGGCCATGGTGGGAAGCAGAAGCAGGGTGAGCAGCACCAAGGAGACTAGTCGAATGAAATCGAGTTTTCTCTTGTGCATGGGGGCGACTATAACACGAAATATGGGAATGGGCAAAAAACGCGCGCGCGACGTTCCGGCGGCGCCGGGCCGCGGCTGGCCGCCTTCCGGCGGCCAGCTGAGCATGGCTTGCTGGTCAAGCTATTGTGGGTTTGTGAATGCCACCCGCGACCAGTAGTAGCGGTCCAGCCCATCGGGCGCCGGCCACCCCTGCTCGACCAGCCAGTTGATGTGCAGCAAGACCAGGCGCAACTGCTCTTGCCAGTCCAGCGCCTGGGCGCGTTCGCTGGTCATCATGGTCGCCCAGTCCCCTTGGGCGACATCGACGAAGAAATCGACGGTGCTGCGCATGGCGTCGGCCGAGGCGGTGTTCTGCGCCAGGGCCAGCAGCATGTAGCGATCGGTGTCGGAGATCTTGGGGGCGCGATAGAGGATGTAGCTGTTGGTCTGTTTGAGTTTGGCGATCATGACGCGAATCGCCAGGTTGGGGGTGAGCAGGTCGGCGCCGTCCAGGTAGGGCGCCCAGGTGGCCACCTCGTCGCGGCGCAGTTGGGCGATGCCCACGCTGATGTTGTCGTCGATCAGCTCGCGCCAGAATTCCTCGATGGCGTCGGTGCCAAAGGGCCGGTCCTTGAAATCGCTGGCCTGATGGGCAATCGATGCCGCCACCAGCAGCTCCAGATCGGCCGGCGCCCACAGCTTGATTTCATCGGCGTGTTCCAGCACCGCGCGGCGGCCCTGGATCGGCGAGATCGGCCCCAGCCCGCTCAGCGAGCTGAGCCCCAACTGCCAAAGATCGTAGGTGAAGACCCATTCCTCTTGATGGGCGGGCCGGGGCGGGGCGTCCTCAGAGGAATCCACTGGCCCTATGGCCTGAGAGGGGGGCCAGAGGGCGGCCGGCCGGGGTTGATCCCACCTCGTTTTCCAGTCTCCCCAGTCCAGCGGGGGCGATGGCTCTGCGCCCAACGCTGCGCCTGGCCAGGCTGCCAACAGAAGGAGGGCTATGCTCAACGCCAGCGCCGTCCGCGTCCCGCCCGACGGCGAAGGCTTATGGCTGTGCTTCATCGTGCAATACCCATGTTGCGGCCGGTGGGGCGCTGCCCCTGGTTACTTCAAGATGTAGTGGGTGCCGCGCTTCGAGCCGACCTTCATCACAATTCCACGGTCGGAGAGATCAACCATGTCCAGCCGCAGCGTCTCGGCGGTGACGTTGGGGCAAAGGTCCTGATACTCACGGCTGGTGATGCGGCCGTGATCCTTGATGTACTGGACGGCGTGCAGTTGCCGCTCGTTCATGCTGCTTTCCCAGCGGGAGACACCCGGCAAGGGGGCATGTTGGCGCACATTCAGCAAGGTCACGGTGAAGCTGTGCGGCTTCGAATCGAAGCTCGGACCGGGGTGGCCGAACTTCATCATCTCTTCGATCATCTTGTCGATGCCCAGGCCCAGCTCCTCGATGTAGTTCCAGTGGTAAAGGCCGTTGACCAGCCGTGGGTTGCGGCTGAAATGCTCCTCGACGATGTTGTCGATGGTGATATAGCCGGGCAGGCCACCGGGGCTGTGTACCTCCAGCCGGTCGTCGAACATGCGAATCTCGATGCGCCGGCCGCCCAGCCGATAGTCGCGGTGGCAGACCGCGTTGACCAGCGCCTCGCGCACGGGGATCTGCGGATATTCGGTGCGTTCCTCGCGGCGCAGCCCCTTGACCACCGCCTCCACCCGCATCTCGTGCAGCAGAATGGCCCAGGTGCGTTCGATGACCTGCGCCAGCGGGCCGGTGATCTCATCGCGGCGGGTGTAGCCTGGCAGCCCGCCCGGCCCGCGCAGCTCCGAGCCGCTGAAGCGCACGAAGGTCAGCCCCGACTGGGGCAAGAAGAACTGTGGTTCGAAGCCAAAAAGCAGCAGGCCAGCCACGGTGGGCACATTGTCAGCGGTCAGCGCGCCGATCTGGCGCAGCAGACGCTCCTGTGGCAGCTTGATCTGGCGGCCCTGCTTCTCCTCGCGATGGGCGATGTAGTCGCGGATGATCTCCGGATCCAGGTCGCCCAGCTCGGCCCCGGCCACCTCCTGCATCTCGAAATCCCCCGACGATTTGCCGGAGGCCAACTGGCGCACCTGCTCGCCCCCCAGCGGCTGGTTTTCGCTGCCGCTGCGGATCAACACCCGGCCATCGGCCAGCGCGTGCAGCTCAGTGGAGCGGGGCACGTGGATGGCCGCGGCCGCGCCGCCTGGTATCTCGATCTGCTCCCACTCGGTGCGGATGGGCGGCCGGCACTCCAGCAGTGCGGCCCGCAGCGCCTCCTCCATCTCCTCGCCGAACAGCCCCTCGACCGGCGCGCCGCCTTCGTCCACCCCCAGCAGGATCGTTCCGCCGTCGGCGTTGGCAAATGCCACCAACGTCTCAGCCAACCGGCCGGAGTCGGGTGTGGGCATATATTCGGTGTTGGGGCCGGAGCCAGCTTTGAGATGAGATCGAAATGGCATGGTCATAAAGTTTTGGGCGGAAATCACTGATTGCTACTTGGCTTGGCCTGACCGCCACTGCGGAGGAATTGGATGCCCATCTTGCGTCTTTACGAAGAACTGCAAGCGATCGCTAGTCTATGCATTTCCTTCTGTTTCAGCTTTGCTCGCCTCGGTAAACCGGAGGCGTGCGCAGGCTGACACGCTGTCGCCGTCGCCCAGGTTGACCAGTTTCACGCCGCGCGTCGCCCGGCTGAACTGGCTGATGTCTGACACCCGCATCCGAATGATGATGCCGCCGGAGGTGATCAGCGAGATCTGATCCTCGGGGTGAACGACGCGGCCGGTGATGACGGGACCGGTCTCGTCCAGGCGGTGGGTGTCGGTGGTCTGCATGCCCTGGGTATAGCGGCTCTTGGCGGCATATTGCGCCAGCGGGGTGCGCTTGCCCCAGCCCTTGGCCGTCACCACCAGCAGATCCTGGTCGGGCTGCACCACGTCGAAGCCGGTCACCCGGTCGCCGCTGCGCAGCTTGATGGCCCAGACGCCGGCCGCGGTGCGCCCCATGGGCCGCACCTCGTTCTCGTGGAAGCGCAGCGCCAGCCCCTCGGCCGTCACGATCACCAGCTCATCGTCGCCGCTGGTCACCCGTGCCCAGCTCAGCTCGTCGCCAGGGTCCAGGTTCATGGCGATGATGCCCGACGACCGCACGCTGGCGAACTCGCTCAGCTCCAGCCGTTTGATGCGCCCCTGGATGGTCAGCAGGCTGATGTAGCGGGCCGCGGCGAAGTTCTCCACCAGCACCATGGCCGTCACCGTCTCGCGCGGCCCCAGGTTCAGCACGTTGACCAGCGGCATCCCCTTGCCGGTGCGCGCGGCCTCAGGCAGATTCCAGACCCGGTCGGAGTAGACCCGCCCCTGATTGGTGAAGAAGAGGGCATAGTCGTGGGCGTGGGCGAAGTGCAGGTGGGCGATCTCGTCCTCGTCGCGCGTGGTCATGCCCAGCACGCCGCGGCCGCCGCGGCCCTGGGCGCGGAAATGCTTGGCGTCGGTGCGCTTGACATAGCTGTTCTGCGTGATGGTGATCAGCACCGGCGTGTTGGGGGTCAGGTCCTCCTCGCGCAGCTCGGTGATCCCTTCCAGCGAGATGTGGGTGCGCCGCGGATCGACGAATTTCTCGCGCAGCGCCAGCATGTCCTCCCGAATCAGCCCCAGAATCTTCTCAGGGTGGGCCAACAGATCCTCCAGGTAGGCGATCTGGGCCATCACCTGGCTGTATTCCTCTTCGATCTTGGCCTGCTCCAGCGCGGCCAGGCGGCGCAGTTGCAGGTCGAGGATAGCCTGCGCCTGGCGTTCGCTCAGCCCAAAGCGGCTCATCAGCGCCTCGCGCGCGGCCTCGGCGCTCTCGGAGCTACGAATGGTGGCGATCACCTCGTCCAGGAACTGCAAGGCGATGCGCAGTCCCTCCAGGATGTGGGCCCGCTCGCGCGCCTTGGCCAGCTCGAACTGGCTGCGCCGGGTGATCACCTCCTGGCGATGTTCGATGTAGATGATCAGCGCCCGCTTGAGCGACAGCAGCCGCGGCTCGCCGTTGACCAGCGCCAGCAGGTTGATGGCGAAGGTCGATTGCAGCGGCGTGAACTTGAAGAGCCGGTTGAGCGTCTTCCTGGGCACCGCGCCCCGTTTGAGCTCGATGACGATGCGCATGCCGCGGCGGTCTGACTCGTCGCGCAGGTCGCTGATCTCGTCCAGCTTCCCCTCCCTCGCCAGCTCGGCGATGCGCTCGACCAGGTTGCTCTTGTTGAGCTGGTAGGGGATCTCGCTGACGATGATCTGGAAACGGCCGCGCGCCTCCTCGATGCTGGCCACGGCGCGCATCTGGATGTGGCCGCGGCCGGTGGCATAGGCTGAGCGGATGCCGTCCAACCCCATGATGACGCCGCCGGTGGGAAAGTCTGGCCCCGGCACGAACTGCATCAGCTCGTCGACGCTGAGCTCCTCCAGCCGCTCCCAGTTGTCGATGGTGTAGACCACGGCGTCGGCCACCTCGCCCAGGTTGTGGGGCGGCACGTTGGTAGCCATGCCCACGGCGATGCCGGCCGCGCCGTTGACCAGCAGATTGGGCAGGATGGCCGGCAGCACCATCGGCTCCTGCAAGCTGCCGTCGAAGTTGTCGGACCAGTTGACCGTGTCCTTGTCGATGTCCTGCAACAGGGTGTCGGCGATGCGGGTCAGCTTGGCCTCGGTATAACGCATGGCGGCCGGGCTGTCGCCGTCCACCGAGCCGAAGTTGCCCTGGCCATCGACCAGCGGATAGCGCAGGCTGAAGTCCTGGGCCATGCGCGCCATGGCGTCGTAGACCGCGCTGTCGCCGTGCGGGTGGTACTTGCCCAGCACCTCGCCGACGATGCGGGCTGACTTGCGGTAGGGGGTGCCCGGCCGCAGCCCCATGTCGTGCATGGCGTAGAGGATGCGCCGCTGCACCGGCTTGAGGCCATCGCGGGCATCGGGCAAGGCGCGGGAGACGATGACGCTCATGGCGTAGTCCAGATACGCCTCACGCATCTCCTGATCGATGTTTATCGTGCGCACTGTGCCGGCATCGCTGCCCGGCGCTTCGCTTGTTTCGTCCACCAGCTCCAGCATTTCGGGATCGGTCATCGTAGGGTTGTTGCTCCGCAGGAAAGACGCCAGGCCATCGCTCGGACGCCGGCTCCAGGCTGGCTGTGCAGCGCGATTCGATGGGCTGGCGCCGGTGTCAGATGGGTCTTGGGATACGTCCGCTGGCCGGTGCGTGGATTTCGACACTTGCACCGGCGCTGCGCTTCGGCGTAAACGCTTGCGTTTATGCAGGTGTACGGCGGCCTGCGCAATCCGCGCGCTTGAACTGGCCAGCAGGGCAGTTTCGTTGGCTACATTATAGCGCAGTTTGGCCGATTCTCCTAGTTCACACAGCCGCTGGCGCATTGACGCCCGCTGCTTCTCCGGGTATAATTCGCCCTGTAGACCCGCGAGCAGGACCCGCCGGCCTTGCCCACATCTTTCGCAGGAGGTTGCAAGATGGCCGTTGCCTTGAAACCACTGATTGAAATCCGTCTGCCCGCCAAGCCGTCGTTTACACTGGCGGATTTCAACGCGCTGCCCGAAGGCCCACCCGACTACGAGTTCGACGGAGGGAAACTGATTGCCATGCCTCGTCCACATCCACGTCATCAGGCGATTTTGCGCGAGCTCACTGCTGAGCTCGCTGTCTATCTGCGTACACATCGCATCGGCACGTGCTGGCCCGAGGTCGATGTCGAGCTCTCCCGGCGGCGCGTCTACGTGCCTGACCTGACCTTTCTGGCGCGGGAGCGGCGCGATATCTACTCCGAGAGCCGCGGCCGCATCATGGGTGCGCCCGATCTGGTGGTGGATATCCTCTCGCCGGCCAGCGCCAGCCGGGACCGCATCGTCAAGTTCAACGCCTACCGTGAGGCGGGGGTCTCCTGGTACTGGCTGATCGACAGCCAGTCGCTGGCCATCGAGGAATATGCTTTGACGCCGCAGGGCTACCTGGCGGTGACGCGCGTCGGCGCAGGCGAGGCCTTCCGGCCGCAGCTCTTCCCGGAGCTGGCCATCGACCTGGCCGCGCTGTTGGGCGAGGCGGTCGAGCCAGGCGAGGAGCTGTCCGAAGAGGACGCAGCGGCCGAATGATCCCCACCCGGAACACCATACGCTACTACACGCCGCTGCGGGAGGGCGGCTCCCTGCCGGCCATCGTCCAGGCCGACGATGATCAGCTCTACGTGATGAAGTTCACCGGCGCCGGCCAGGGCGCGCGTGCGCTGGTGGCCGAGGTGATCGCGGCCGAGCTGGCCCGCGCCCTGGGGCTGGATGTGCCGCCGCTGGCGCTGCTGGAGCTGGACCCAGCCTTTGGCCGCACCGAGGGCGACCCTGAGATCCTGGCCCTGTTGCAAGCCAGCGCCGGCCTGAACCTGGGCATGCGCTTTCTGCCCATGGCGCTGCCCTTCAGCCCGCTGCTGGAGCCGGCGCCGGCGCGCGCGCTGGCCTCGGCCGTCGTCTGGTTTGACGCCTACATCGGCAACGTGGATCGCAGCGCACGCAACACCAACATGCTGCTCTGGCAGGACAAGCTGTGGCTGATCGATCACGGCGCCGCGCTGTTCTTCCACTACACGGCCGGCTGGCTGGAGACCACCGCCGCGCGCAGCCAGAGTCCCTTTGCGCCGATCAAGGATCATGTGCTGTTGCGCTGGGCCGGCGACCTGGCCGCGGCGGACCTTGCCCAGCGTGGCCTGCTCAGCGCGACGGTGATCGAGCAGGCGGTCGCGGCCGTGCCTGACGTCTGGCTGAACGGCCGCGACGCCGCTGCGCCGGCCGCCGTCCAGCGCGCCGCCTATGTGGATTACCTGCTTCGGCGGCTGGATGCGTCGCAGATCTTCGTGCAGGAGGCGATCCGTGCCCGCCAGGCACTCCTTTGACTACGTCCTGCTGCGACTGGCGCCTCACGTCGAACGCGAGGAATTCATCAACGCCGGCGTGATCCTCTACTGTCGCAGCCTGCGCTTCCTGGGCTGCCGGGTTCATCTGGACGATGCACGGCTGGCCGCTTTGGCGCCTGATTTCGACGCGGCCGCGGCGCGCGTCCAACTGGAGCTGAACCCGCTGATCTGCGCCGGCGGGCCGCAGGCCGGCCCCATCGGCGCGCTGGAGCAGGCCGAACGTTTTCGCTGGCTGGCGGCCCCGCGCAGCACGGCGATCCAGCCCGCCACCGTACACTGCGGGCTGTGCGACGATCCGCAGGCCGCGCTGGATGAGCTCTTCCAGCGGCTGGTGTTGCCGCCGTCGAGGCCCCGCGCATGATCGGCATCTTCCTGCGCGGGCTGGCGCTGGGCCTGGCCATTGCCGCGCCCGTGGGGCCGGTCGGCGTGCTTTGCATCCGTCGCACCCTGGCCGAGGGCCGGCTGGCGGGGCTGGTCTCAGGCCTGGGCGCGGCCACGGCCGACGCCTGCTATGGCCTGGTGGCGGCCTTCGGCCTGACCTTCATCTCCAGCCGGCTGATCGACTGGCAGGACGCGATCCGGCTGGCGGGAGGTCTGTTCCTGCTCTACCTGGGGGCCAAGACCCTGGCCGCGCCGGTAGCGGAACCGCCCGCGGCCGGCCTGGCCGTTCAACCGGCCGCGCGCGGGCTGCTGGGCAACTACACATCGACCCTGGTGGTGACCTTGACCAATCCCATGACCATCCTGGCCTTTGCCGCGATCTTCGCCGGGCTGGGGACTGCCGGCGGCGATTATGCCGCGGCGGCCCTGCTGGTGCTGGGAGTGTTCAGCGGATCGGCGCTTTGGTGGCTGGCGCTCAGCAGCGCCTTTGGCCTGCTGCGCGGCCGCGTCACGCCGGCCGGGCTGCGCTGGGTCAACCGCATTTCGGGACTGATCATCCTGGGCTTCGGCCTGACCGCTTTGGCCAGCCTGGCGATCCTGAGGACTGATTGAGATCATGGACAGACTGGAACTGCTGGCGCTTTACGATCTGAAGGAGCGCCTGACTGTGGAGTACCCCGATATGCGCCGCGAGGCCGGCGATCGGGTGGTGCGTCACGCGCCGTTGGCCCCCAAGCGCGGCTTCCGCGATGGCTTCATCAGCTATAGCCGGCTGGACGAGGCCACGGTGGAGTCCGCCATCGACCAGCAGGTGCAGGCTTTCGCCGCGCTGGGCGCGGATTTCGAGTGGAAGGTCTACGACCACGACACACCGGCAGATCTGCGCCAGCGGCTGACGGCGCGCGGCTTCGAGAGCGATGAGCCTGAGGCGATCATGGCGCTGCCGCTGGCCCTGGCGCAGCCCGTGCTGTTGGCGCCGGTCACGCGTGACGTTCGCCGGCTGGAGGACGCGGATCAGTTGGATGACGTGCTGGGCGTGCAGCGTGAGGTCTGGCAGCAGGAGCACAGCGGGCTGGCCGGCTACCTGCGCGACACCATGATCCAGCATCCAGAGCTGCTCTCGGTCTATGTGGCCTACGACCAGGGCCGTCCGGTGGCGTCGGGCTGGCTCCGCCATGATACGGCCAGCCCATTCGCCAGCCTGTGGGGCGGCTCCACGCTGGAGGCGCGCCGCGGGCGCGGCTTCTACACTGCGCTGCTGGCGGCGCGGGTGCAGGAGGCGCTGCGTCGCGGCGCAGCCTATCTGACCATCGACGCCAGCCCCATGAGCGCGCCCATCGTTCAGCGCCTCGGTTTCATCCATCTGACCACAGCCTGGGCCTGCAACTGGCGCGCTGCGCCGGACAACGGCACCGCTATTCTGGAAGGACCTGATCATGGTCGTTGAGTTCCTCGTCGAAAATTCGATTCTGCTGCTCTTTGCCGTGTCGGCCGTCGGCTATGCCATCGGCCGGATCAAGATCAAGGGCGCCAGCCTGGGCGTGGCCGCGGTGCTCTTCGTCGGCCTGGCCGTGGGCGCGCTGGACCCCAACCTGAAGCTTCCCACGGTGGTCTTCGAGCTGGGCCTGGTGCTCTTTGTCTACACGGTGGGGCTGGCCAGCGGGCCGGGCTTTGTGGCCTCCATGACCCGCGAGGGGCTGCGCAACAACGTGGCGGCCTTGGCCGTGCTGGCCATCGCCGCGCTCATCGCGGCCGGGGCGCATGTGGCGCTCAATTTGGCAGCGCCGGTCACGGCCGGCCTCTATGCCGGCGCGCTGACCAACACGCCCGCGCTGGCCGCGGTGATCGAGCTGGCCAGCGCCTCGACGCCGGCTGGCGCCGCGGTGGCCGATCCCACCGTCGGCTACTCGGTGGCCTATCCCATGGGGGTGCTGGGGGTGATCCTGGTGGCCTATGTGCTGCAATGGCTGTGGAAGATCGACTATCGCCACGAGGCCCAGCGGCTGCGCGGCAGCGGCTACGCGGTGGAGCAGGAGATCAACAACGTTACGCTGCGTGTCACACGACCTGAGGCCACCCAGGCCAGCGTGCAAGAGCTGTGGGAGCGCCACCGCTGGCACGTGGTCTTCAGCCGCGTGATGCACCAGGGTGACGTGCAGTTGGTCGCGGGCAGCACACGCTTTGCCCTGGGGGATCGGGTCAGCGTCATCGGCGATCCCGACGAGGTGGCGGCCGTGGCGGCTGTTCTGGGCGAACAGACCGATGAACATCTGGCCTTGGATCGCAGCCACTACGACTTTCGCCGCATCTTTGTCTCCAAGCCGGCGATTGCCGGCCAGCGCATCAAGGATCTGCAACTGCCGGCGCGCTACGGCGCCATCATCACCCGCGTGCGCCGCGGCGATGTGGACCTGCTGGCCGACGCGGACATGGTGCTGGACCTGGGCGACCGGGTGCGGGTGGTGGCCCCGCGCGAGCACATGAACGATGTCTCCAGGCTTTTTGGCGATTCGTATAAGGCGCTGAGCGAGATCGACCTGCTCTCGTTGGGCGTGGGGCTGGTGTTGGGGCTGCTGCTGGGCAAAATTGAGTTTCCGCTGCCAGGCGGCGGCGGCTTTTCGCTGGGCAACGCCGGCGGCCCGCTGATCGTCGGCCTGATTCTGGGCGCGATCCGCCGCACCGGCCCGCTGGTCTGGACCATGCCCTACAGCGCCAACCTGACCGTGCGCCAGTTGGGGCTGATCATGCTGCTGGCCAGCATCGGCCTGCGCTCGGGCTACACCTTCGTGCAGACGCTCAGCCAGGGGGGCGGCGTGCAGCTCTTCATCGCCGGCGCGGTGATCTCCTGCGCGACCGCGTTCCTGACCCTGCTGGTGGGCTACAAGCTGTTCAAGATCCCCTTTGGCCTGCTGATGGGCATGCTCTCCGGCATCCACACCCAGCCGGGGGTGCTGGGCTTCGCGGTCGACCAGTCGCAGGACGAGCTGCCCCACGTGGGCTACGCGCTGATGTTTCCCATCGCCACCATCGGCAAGATCTTGCTGGCGCAGGCGCTGCTGTTGGTGTTGGCGTGAAGCGTGAAGCGTGAAGCGTGAGTGTGTTTGTGGGCTTTGTGTTTGTAGCGTGACCCGTAATGCGTAACTCGTAACCGGAGTGGGTGGTGGGTGGGTCTCTTTGCTCCCGCCAGTTCCGTGATCCAAAGGGAGCGGGCAACTGAAACTCCATGCCCTGATAGCACAAAACGCATCTCCCACGATCAGCAGACGACACCCTCAATTCCGAGTCACGTTTCACGCCTCACGTTTCACGCCTCACGTTTCACGCCTCACGTTTCACCCCTCACGCTGCTCCACCCACACCGTCGCGCCTTGAGGATGCTCGGCCAGGGGCAGCGCGCCGTTGGCTACTACGGCCTCCAGGCCGCTCCACAGCTCGATGAAGCGCGTGCCGTCGGGGATACCGGCCTGGGCCGTTGGCAGCGGGGCGGCTGGCCGCGGCTGCTGGCCGCGGTGGGCCATGACCAGCACGCGCTGGCTGGCTGTGGCGCGTGCGAAGGCGATGCTCTCCGGCTCCACGGTCAGCAGTTGGAAGCCGCCGCGCTGTAAGGCCTCTGAGCTGCGCCGCAGCTTGATCAGCGTGCGGTAGAAGTCCAGCAGGCCGCGGTTCCAGCGCCGCTCCTCCCAAACCATGCAGCCACGTGAACCCAACTGCGGCAGGTCACGGAGGCCGATCTCGTCGCCGTAGTAAAGGCTGGGGACGCCCGGGAAAGTGAGCAGCAAGGCCGCGGCCAGACGGTGCAGCGCCTCGTTGTCGCCCACCTGCGTCTGGATGCGCGGCGTGTCGTGGCTGGCCAGCAGGTTGAACTGCTGCAAGGCCACGGCCCAGGGGATGGCGGCCAGCCGGCTCTGCCAGCCCGCGGCCAGCGCGGCCGTGGGGTAGGGCTGGGGCGAGGCGATGCTGTCGTTCATGCCCCAGGCGCCCTGGCGGTAGCCTTGCAGCCAGTGGCGCAGCGGCTTGCTGAAGCCGCTGTAGTTCATCACGCCGTCGAACTGATCCCCCTGAAGCTGGCTGGTGGCGTCGAAGAAATTCTCCCCCAGCAGATAGGCGTCGGGCCGGGTCTGCTTCACCGCCTGGCGGATGCCGCGGGCCACCTGGACGCCCAGTTGGCTGGCGCCCTGCCGGCCCAGCATGTTGGCCACATCCACCCGCCAGCCGTCGGCCGAGAAGGGGAGGCGCAGCCAGCGGCGGAAGACCGCATCCTCGCCGGCATAGATGCGTTGCCGCAGCTCGGCGCTGTTGTAGTTCAGCTTGGGCAGCGCCCACACCCCCAGCCAGGCGGCATACTGCTCCGGATGCTTGTCGAAGGTGAAGAAGGCCGCCTCCGGCGCGGTCGCGTCGGCCAGCGCGTTCTGGAACCAGGGATGCCAGTAGCCGCAGTGGTTGGGCACGATGTCCAGCAGATAGCGCATGCCGCGGGCATCCAACGCGACTTTCAGGCTGGCCAGCGCCGCGTCGCCGCCGAAATGCGGGTCCACATGCTCGTAGTCGATGACATCGTACTTGTGGTTGGAGGGCGCGGTGAAAATCGGGTTGAGATAGAGCGCGTTGACGCCCAGTTGCTCGACATAATCCAGATGTTGGACAATCCCTTGCAGGTCGCCGCCGAAGAAGACCAGTGGGAAGGGGAAGTCGTCGGGCGGCAGCGTGCCCCAGGGGAAGGTCTGCGGGCCGTGGCCGCGGTACTCGTACTCGTGCGGCTGCGGATCGTTGGTGGGGTCGCCGTTGGCAAAGCGCTCGGGGAAGATCTGGTAGAAGACCGTCTCGTGCAGCCAGACTGGCGGGTCGTAGCCGGCCAGCAGCTTGAAGTCGGCCGCGTCCAGCGGGTCGAAATGGCCTGGCCCGGCCGCGTTCAGCCACCAGACGCCATCCTCCGCCTCCAGCACGAAGCGATAGTGAACCAGCGGCTGATCGATGGACAGCTCAGCCTGCCACCAGCGGGCCGGCGGCGTGGCGCCGTCCGGCTCCATGCGGGTGAAGGCCTGTTCGCCGTCGGGCGCCGTGCGCACAAAGACGCGCCGGATGGGCGCATCGACGCCCGCCCGCAGACGCACGCGCACCCGCTCGCCCAGGCGCGGGTAGGGGTTGGAGACGAAGAGGTCGGAGCCGTCGTGGTGGACGGACTGCAGCCAAGAGGGAAGATGAAGCATGAGGTCGTCTTTCTGTGGAAAGCGCATGAGGCTTGTCTCACGCCAAGCCGCCAAGCCCGCAAAGAAGCAGAAGTCTCTGCCCTTTGCGGTCTTTGCGCCTTTGCGTGCGGCGATCTGGTCTCACGCCAAGGCGCAAAGAGCGCAAAGGAGGAGATATCCTGGTTCTAGTGGATTCAATCCTGCTGTACAAAGAGATCTTCGACTTCATCTTTCAGCTACGTCTCTTTCCGATAGCGCTTCACCAGTCCTGGGTGATACTTGCACCTGACGCAAGTGAGGTGTTCCCCGGCGTTCTCGCATGAGGGCGCGTCCCCATGCCAACCCGCCGGACGACACTTGCACCTGACGCCAGTGCATTGCTCGCCTGGCGGCTGAGCATCTAGCAAATGGCACATGATACTCGCCGTTGCATTGAACGACCCCGCTTAGTGTCGGACTATGCCCGGGGTTGAACGCCTGAGGTCGTCGAACGGTTGGACGAAGCCGGCACCATCTTGATCTCAAGGCGGCAACCTACCGCATCAGCATAGCGCTGCAACGTGGCCAGGGAGGGTGAGTGCTTCTGGCGCCCTCCGCCTGCTTCCAACCGAGCCACGACCGACGGCTTGGTAGCCATCCTTTCGGCTACCTCCGCTTGGGTCAGTCCGGCCTCTTTCCGGGCGCGGAGCAACTCATCGAACAGGGCAAACTCTTGATCCAGGTTGTCATACTCTCGAACAAAATCCGGGTCTTCCATCCATCTTTGGACCATTTCATCGTGCGTCTTCATTGGAATCACCTTTCATCCTGTCTCTTCACATCGGCCAACCGCTTCCGGGCAATCGCCAGCTCCTTCACGGGCGTCTTCTGCGATTTCTTGATGAACGCATGCAGGATGATGATCCTGCGGTCCACCACCATGCAGAAGAATGCCCTACCGATGCCTTCCTTGCCTTTTGCTCGTATCTCGAATAACCACTGCAAACCGAGAGCCCGCACGACCTTGAGAATCGTCGGGTCAATACACCTCATCATGCGTGCCTATATCAAGCAGCAGGATGACCTCTCGACCGCTCTCCTCGTCGATCTCCAGAGAAAACACCACGCGGCAATCATAGCCACATGAACACGCCCATAGTCCCGATAAAGCGCCACCAAGCTTGTGCGTTCCCAAGGCCGGCACAAACACGTCGGTCTGCATCTGCCTGAGCACATCATCGAGGCGTCGTTGTAGTACCCGGTCACGTTTCGCCAATTTCCGATAGGCTCGTCGGAACTTCGGCGTGAGAACCAACATTCTCATTCAGCATCCTCAAGCGTCTCATGCAACTCAGCAATGAGGGCCTCTGCACTGTACGCCTTGAGTTTGCCCGCCTGAAACGCGGTTATCGACACGCCAGCATCCGCGGCGATCTCCTGCCGACGCGCCTCAATCTGCCGACTACGCAGGATATCGACCAGCATCTCTTGCTGTTCAGTCGGTAGCTGCAGGGCAGTGTCGATTGCTTGATCCAGGGTCACGCTATTCAACATGGCTCAAACCTCTTCTTCGCACAGGATGCCAACGTGATCGACTGGCCCCCATTCTATCATCGCGACCACGTGCTGTCAAAGCACGGTTTTTCGGCCCAGAGATGACCAGTCGGACCTGGCCCCGTTCAGCAATCCCGATCAGGTTCGAGAACTGCACGTGCCCATCAACCCGCCGGGCGACACTTGCACCTGACGCAAGTGCAGGTGTCAATCGATCCGGCTACACAACAGCACCCGGTCAACCGGGCTGACAGACGTGCTCACCACGCGCCAGCCCGGTTCAACGGGCGCCGTTATATAGCCGGGGAACTTCATTCCCCGGCGTTGTCGTATGTGGACAAACGCTGACGCCAATATACGTGAGAGATAACGTCACATCAAAGCTCCCCCACCAGCCACCGTCGCAACCAGCCCAGCCGGTCATACCTCCGATCGTGGCGACGAGTGCTTGGAACACGAAAGCGCGAAGGTGCATGAAGGCACGCTTCGCGCTTTCGTGTTCCAGACCGCCTCTACCACCGACCTCCCAGCCCCGGCAACGAGACGCCGCGATGCAGCCAGATCGATGGCTCAACCAAGCGTTGACTGCCCTGAGTTTGGAGACGCAACAAGCTTGACCCCAAGAACCTGCAGAAGCTTCAACACTGTGTCATAGCGCGGCTTGGCGCCTGGTGCAAGTGCTTTGTAGAGACTCTCACGCCCAAGACCAGCATCTTTGGCCAGTTGCGTCATCCCACGAGCACGCGCGACATCCCGTACTGCGGCCAGAAATACGTCAGGGTTAGGGTTCTCCAGTGCGGCAGTAAGATACTCGGCGATGGTTTCCTCATCGTCGAGGTAATCGGCAGCGTCGAAAGGTGCAAAGGTGGTCATAGCTTATCCCTTATCCAAAGTCCGCGCCATCTGGATGGCGCGCCTGATGTCCCGTTTCTGCGACGATTTGTCACCGCCCAACAGAAGCAGATAGATCACGTCTGCGCGCCGAGTGAAGTAGACACGGTAGCCTGGCCCGAAGTGAATGCGCATTTCTGAGACGCCTTCGCCAACTTACCAAATCACAGTTACCAGGCCTGAAGCCGTAATCGCCAGATCATTTGTGATCAACGGTGCGTCATAGGCGCGTGCCGCTGCAACGATCATCCGATCATGCATTTCTGTGATCTCGATGAGATCAACCAACGCCCGGGCGCCTTCCAGATCGAATGGGAGAACCTGGAAGTTGTCGGCTTCGGCGATAGTGTCCAAAGCCTCCCTGAGGTCGATATCATGCCTACGCCGCTCCACCGTATGCACGATCTCTGCCAACACAATCGCCGGTATGAACAATGTGGCTCGCCCGTTGCTCACACGTTGAAAAGCTGTTTGTGCGCCGGGACCAAGGCGAGGAATGTCATACAGATGCCAAAGCAAACTGTGCGTGTCAGCCACATAGAACAATGGATCAGTCACTCAAGAGTTGTATTTTGGTGTCTTGAAGGGTAAGCTTAGGGTGTAAGGCCATCTGTGTAACGAAGTT
>JACSRL010000646.1 GCA_014879765.1 Anaerolinea sp.
TCATGGCGCCATGACCTTGGTCTGCAAGACAAAAACCCGGTTTCTAATGCCAAGCCTGAGCAGTTACCAGGTGTGTTCAAAACGGGTTGAACCGACGAGACTTCGGACGGCGCCGCACCGGCCGATTCCTGCGAGCAAAGCCCATTGCGCAGCGTTCAGCGGCGATGGCTTGGCCCATCGCGCAGCAGGCTCAGGATGGCCGCGCCATATTCGTGCAGCTTCCACGGCCCCATGACGTGGGCAGCCGCCATCTCCTCCAGCGAAACCGGAGCCTGGCGGGCGATGGTCATCAGTTGATCGTTGGTCAGGATCACATCGGGATCGACCCCGCGCTGAAAGGCCCGCTCCGTGCGCCAGGCGCGCAGCGCGTCGTAGCGTTCGGTCGTCTTGGGATCAGGCCGTCCGTTGCCGCCGTTGTTGCTGCGCCTGGGCAGCGCGGGCGGCGTGCCCTGGCGGCCGCGGCCGATGGCCTGCATGAGGGCCGCGCCGTAGCGCTGCACCTGGCCGCCGCTCATGCCGGCCACCAGCCGCAGCGCCGCCAGATCGGCCGGCTGCTGGCGGCTGATCTCCACCAGGGCGCGCTGGTCGATGACCTTGAAGGGGGGGCGGTCTTCCTTGCGCGCCTGCTGCTCCCGCCAGAGGAAGACCTGTTGCAGGATGGCCAGGCTGGTGGGGCCCAGATCGCGCGCGCCTGGCAGGCTCCAGAAGCCATCGGGATCGAAGGGTTTCTCGACCCACTCCACCTGCGGCAGGCGGGCGAAGCCCTCCTGCGCCTCTTCCCAGCGGCCGCGCGCCCGCAACTCAGCCTCCTGCTGGCTGCGCAGCGCCAGCAGATAGTGCGTGTCCAACTGGGCATAGGCCAGCAGCGCCCGATCCAACGGACGACGGCCCCAGTCGGCCCGCTGCAGGCTCTTGTTGAGCTGCACTGCGTAGCGGTCGGCCAGGATGGCCGCCAGGCCGGCCTGCGGCCAGCCCAGGATGCGCGCGGCCAGCATGGTGTCGAAGATGTTGGCGAAGGTGAAGCGATAGTCGCGCTTGAGCCCCAGGATGTCGTTTTCCGCGGCGTGAAAGACCTTCTGGCAGCGCTCGCTGGCGAAGATCTCGTCCAGGGGAGTCAGATCAACCGCCAACGGGTCGATGACATAGTCGCAGTCGGGCAGCGAGATCTGCACCAGGCAAACCCGGTGAAAATAGGCGAAAAGGCTGTTCGATTCGGTGTCGACGCCGATCACCGGCTCTTGCCGGGCGGTTTCCAGCAGCGCGGCCAGCTTCTGGCGCGTGTCCACCACGACGGGCGGCGATGGGTTCGCGGGCCTGGGGCCGGTCTCCCCGGACGATTGCCTGGGCGTTGTGCTCATGGGTGAATCCACTGTGGGCTGTCTGACCAAACGCGACGACACAGTCAGACAATGCCGCGCTTGCGAAAATATAACAACATGCCGCCGGCCACCAACACCATGAAACCGATGATGATGAAGAAGCCGTAGAAGGTGTCTGCGGCCGGCAGCCATTCCAGATTCATGCCGTAGATGCCGGTGATCAGCGTCAACGGCAGCATGACCACCGAGATCACCGTCAACACCCGGATGACATCGTTGATGCGGTAGGAGGTGACCGAGTCGGAGGTTTCGCTCAGGCCCTCGATAACCTCGCGATAGTCCTCCAGGATATCCCAGGCGCGCGAGAAGCCGTCGGCGATGTCGCCGAAATAGACATCCAGCTCCTCCTGAATGAAGGCGCGCTCGCGGCGTTCCAGGTTGCTGACGATAGAGATCTGAGGCTTGACCACCCGACGCAAGGCGATGATATCGCGCCGCACCAGCGAGATTTCCTGCACGATCTGGCGCATGTTCTCGTAGAACATGTCCTCTTCGATGGCGCGAATCTTGCTGTCCACCTTGCGCAGCATGGCGAAGTTGTAGTCCACCATCGCGTCCAGGATGGTGTAGAGCAGCCGCCCGGCGCCGCGGCCCATCTGCTTGCCGCGCGCCATGCCGTCGTTCTGGCAGGTGGCGAAGAGGGTGTTTAGCGTCTTGAGCCGCCCGTCATGGATGGCGATCAGAAAACCTGCCCCGATGAAGAAGTCCACCTCGCTGGAACGCGTCACCTGGCGCGTCTCATCGTAGACCGGGAAGTGCATGACGATGAACAGATAGTCGTCATATTCGTCGATCTTGGGCCGCTCGATCTGGCTGAGCACGTCTTCCAGGTCCAGGGGATGAAAGGGATAGTGCTTGCGCAGATAGGCCACGTCCTCGGGCGTGGGATTCTCGATGTTGACCCAGGTCAAACGCTGATGGGTGATCGCTGCAACGCTCATAGGGGTCTTTCTCGGCGTTCATGGCGGGCTGCTGGGAAATGGGCGCTGTGAATTGCTGGTTGGCCGGCGCACCATGGGCCGGCACATGCGGGACATCGATGACGCGCGCTATTATGCCCGCAATGCAGACAGATGTCAATTGATGGTTTGACTAATCTGCAACGCCGCGCTACAATAGGGCGGTTCCCGCGGCCTGGCGACTCCTCGATGCCGTCGGCATTGCCCCAGAGTCGCCGGCAAGGGCTGATGCACCGTCCTGGCAGCAGCCCCTCTTCCCCCCGCCTTGTCCGTCGGTTCCTTTTGTCTTGCTCACACAGGTGACACCGTGGTCAGCAGGCATCATCGTCTTTCCGGTCCATGCGGCCGGAATCTCATTCCACCACCCGCAGGGAGGTAATAATCCACCATGTCCGAAATGGGCCTCACATCGTTCGAGACCATCGCCGTCTGGCTGGTCCTCCTCATCGCCATTCTAGGCCTCCTCTACGCTATGTTGTTGCGCCGCCAGGTCATGGCGCAGCCCAAGGGCACAGCGAAGATGATCGAGGTCTGGGATGCCATTCGCGTTGGCGCCGACGCCTATCTGTCGCGCCAACTCAAGACGATCCTGCCTTTCATTGCCATCCTGACCGTGGCGCTCTTCCTCAGCGTCTACATCGTGCCTCCCACTCCCGAAGCCATGGAACGTTTCGCGTCCATGTCGGAGCAGCAACTGAAGCTGACTATCGGTCTGGGCCGGGCGGGCGCCTTTGTCATGGGCGCGATTTTCAGCCTGATCGTCGGCCAGGTGGGCATGCGCATGGCGGTGCAGGCCAACGTGCGCGTGGCCGAGGCCGCGCGCAGCAGCTTCAACGGCGCGCTGCGCATCGCCTACCGCGCGGGCACCGTCACCGGCATGTTGACCGACGGCCTGGGCCTCTTCGGCGGCACCATCATCTTCGTCATCTTCGGCGTGGCCGCGCCCGACGCACTGCTGGGCTTTGGCTTCGGCGGCACGCTGCTGGCGCTCTTCATGCGCGTGGGCGGCGGCATCTACACCAAGGCGGCCGACGTGGGCGCGGACCTGGTGGGCAAGGTGGAGCAAGACCTGCCCGAGGATGACCCCCGCAACGCGGCCGTGATCGCCGACCTGGTGGGCGACAACGTGGGCGACTGCGCCGGCATGGCCGCCGATATCTTCGAGAGCTACGAGGTCACCATCGTCTCGGCCCTGATCCTGGGCCTGGCGCTGCGCACCATCACCCATGACAACGAATGGCTGATCTATCCCCTTCTGGTGCGCGGCATCGGCGTGATCTCCTCCATCGTCGGCACCTATCTGGTCAAGAGCGAGCCCAGCAAGACGGGCGACGCCATGTCGGGCGATGCGATGAAGGCCATTTTCCGGGGCTTCCTGACCTCGGCTGCAATCTCCACCACACTTTTCTTCATCGTGGCGCTGCTCTACATGCGCGGCGTGCCGGGCGGCTGGTGGCGACCCTTCCTGGCCTCGGCCTCTGGCGTGCTCTTGGCCATCATCATCGACCGGCTGACCGACTATTTCACCGGCACCCACTACCCGCCCGTGCAGGAGATCAAGAAGGGCCATGACACCGGCCCCGCCACCACGATCCTCTCCGGCCTGGGCGTGGGCATGGAGTCGGCCGTCTGGGCCACGCTGGTCATCGCCGGCACCATCCTGATTGCGATCTTCCTCTATCAGGGGGTCAGCAGCGACCCGCTGGAGCAATTCGTCTATATTCTCTACGGCGTGGCCTTGGCCGGCATCGGCATGTTGACGCTCACCGGCAACAACGTGGCCATGGACTCCTTTGGCCCCATCTCCGACAACGCCAACGGCATCGGCGAGATGGCCGGCCTGGAGGACAACGCCCGCCAGATCATGGCCGACCTGGACGCGGTGGGCAACACCACCAAGGCCATCACCAAGGGCATCGC
>JACSRL010000587.1 GCA_014879765.1 Anaerolinea sp.
TGACGGCAAATTAGCTTCGCTCGTAGGATTCGGCCGGTGCGGCACCGTCCGAAGTCTCGTCGGTTCAACCCGTTTTGAACACACCCAAATCCCTGAGCGCCCAGAATAACACGAAATGCGGCGGCTGTCTGTAAGCGCCTCACCCTGGCCAGCCGCTGCTCAGCCCGTCCAGACAGGTGAAAAAAGTGGCGATTACGGCCAAGCTGTGGTACACTTGCACCGCAGCAGCCGATGACGCCACCCGGTCTGAGCCTTGCAGCCAGCCGCCGGCCAGGCGTCCTCTCAAGTCCAATGTCCAGCTTTTGCGGAGGTGTCGTATGGCCCTGGGTCGCACCCGCGCCGAATCTCTCGCCAGCGTCGACGTGGCGTGGTATCAGATGGAAGATCCCACCAACCTGATGATGATCACCGGTGTTTTCATCTTCGACCAACCGGTGGACTTCGAACGCCTCAAGGCGACGCTGGACGTGCGCTTTGCCCAACGCTTCCGCCGCTTTCGCCAGCGGGTGGTCGCCAAACGCAGCCGTTTTGGCCGCCCCACCTGGGAGGACGACCCCAACTTCGACCTGTCCAACCACCTCTACCGCGTGGCCCTGCCCGCGCCTGGCGACCACGCCGCGCTGCAAGCCATGGTCAGCGATCTGATGAGCACGGCGCTGGACTTCTCCCGGCCGCTGTGGCATTTCCACCTGATCGACGGCTACGACGGCCGCTCGGTGCTGCTGGTGCGTCTGCATCACGCCATCGCCGACGGCATCGCCCTGGTGCAGGTGATGCTTTCCATGACAGACACCGACGAGGAGGGGACGACGAGTCCACCGCCGCCGCGCAAGCCTCAGGGCTGGAGCCCGCTGGCGCCGGTGCTGCGGCCTGCCCGCTCCGCGCTGAAGCTGACGCGCAAGACCGTGGACGCGGCGATCAGGAACAGCGTCAGTGTGGCACGCGATCCCGAACACCTGGTGGACCTGGCGCGCGTCGGCGCGGACATGGCCCTGACCACCGGGCGTGTGCTGCTGATGTCCTCGGATCCCAAGACGGTGTACAAGGGCAAGCTGGTGGTGCGCAAGCAGGCGGCCTGGTCCGATCCCATCCCGCTGGAGGAGGTCAAGCTGATCGGCCGCGCGGTGGGCGGCACGGTCAACGATGTGCTGATGTCGGCCACGGCCGGCGCCATGCGCCGCTACATGGAAGGCCGCGGCGAGCCGGTGACAGATCTCAATTTCCGCGCCGTGATCCCCTTCAACCTGCGCAAGCCCTCGCGGCGCATCGAGCTGGGCAACAAGTTCGGCCTGGTCTTCCTCTCCATGCCCATCGGCGTCGCCGACCCGGTCGATCGCCTGCGCGAGCTCAAACAGCGCATGGACGCGCTCAAGGACTCCACCGAACCGATCGTGACCTTCGGCGTCCTGGCGTTGATCGGCCTCTTTCCCGACAGCTTGCAGGATCGAATCGTCGAGATCTTCGGCAAGAAAAGCACCCTGGTGCTGACCAACGTGCCTGGCCCGCGCGAGCAGCTTTTCCTGGCCGGGGCGCCCATCGGCGAGATCATGTTCTGGGTGCCGCAGTCCGGCCGGCTGGGGCTGGGGATCAGCATTCTCAGCTACAACGACCAGGTGATGGTGGGCGTGGCCAGCGACAGCAGCCTGGTGCCTGACCCGGAGGCCATCGTGGCAGCCTTTCATCTGGAGCTGGAGGCGCTGCGGGCCGAGATGCGCCAGCGGCTGATGGAGACGGCGCGCAAGTTCGATATCCCCCTGGCCGAGGATGTCGCGTCGCAGCCCAATGGCAACCAGGGAGGCGGCATCTCCGCGGTGCAGATCGACTGGGCCGCGATCAGCGAGGCGATGCGGCCGGCCGCGCCGGCCTATGTGCCCAACGGCGATGACCTGACCAGCATCGTGGGCATCGGCCCGGCCTATGCGGCCCGACTGCAAAGCGCGGGGATCGACAGCTTCAGCCAACTGGCCGCCGCCTCGCCCGATCAACTGGCTGAGCTGCTGGCGGTGCCAGACTGGCGGCGGCCTGATTTTGAGAGCTGGCTGGAGCAGGCGACAGCGCTGAGTGGTGGCTCGGTCGGAGACCGGCCACAGCAGTAGTGATGGCTCGGTCGGAGACCGGCCACAGCAGCAGTGATGGCTCGGTCGGAGACCAGCCACAGCAGCAGTGATGGCTCGGTCGGAGACCGGCCACAGCCCTGGAGTACTGATTTTTGTGAGGAGAGAATGCCATGTCTGAGGATATGTCCAACGTCGATACTGCCTGGTTGCGCATGGAGCAGCCCAACAATCTGATGATGATCACCGGGGTGTTCGTCTTCGACCAGCCGCTGGATCTCGGTCGCTTCAGAACAACGTTGGAGCAACGCTTCCTGCGCTTCGATCGTTTCCGCCAGCGTGTGGCGGAAACGCGGCGCGGCTATCGCTGGGAGACCGATCCTCATTTCGACATCGCCAACCACATCCACCACATCGCGCTGCCGGCGCCCGGCGATCGAACGGCCCTGCAGGAGCTGGTCAGCGACCTGATGAGCACGCCGCTGGACTTCACCAAGCCCCTCTGGCAATTTCATATGGTCGAAGGCTATCAGGGCGGCACAGCCTGGATCTGCCGGCTGCACCATTGTGTCGGCGACGGCATCAGCCTGATGCGGGTCCTGCTGGCCATGGCCGATGAAAGCCCGGACGTGGTCTGGCAGCCGCCGGAGGAGTTGGAGGAGACGCAGCGCAGCCGCAGCCCCTGGCGCATCATCACCGGCCCGGCCACAGCCGCCATCGGCGCCACCCGCCGCATGACCGGCGCCGTGGTCAGCGGCGGCATCGATCTGGTGAGCAACCCCAGCCAGGCCATGGACTACGCGCGCTTCGGCACTGAGACCACCATGGCGCTGGGCCGTCTGCTGCTCTTGCCCCCTGACCCTAAGACGATCTACAAGGGGCCGCTGGAGGTGCCCAAGCGGGCGGCCTGGTCCGATCCCATCTCCCTGCCCAAGGTCAAGGCCATCGGCCGGGCCACCGGTTCCACTGTCAACGATGTGTTGCTCTCGGCGGTGGCTGGCGCGCTGCGTCGCTATGCTGAAACCCACGGTCAGGAGGTGGAGGGCCTGAACGTGCGCGGGGTGATCCCGGTCAACCTGCGCCAGGAATCGGCCAGAATCGAGCTGGGCAACCACTTTGGCCTGGTCTTTCTGTCGCTGCCGCTGGGCATCGACGACCCGCTGGATCGGCTGTTCGAGGTCAAGCGGCGCATGGACGATCTGAAAGGCTCGCAGGAGGCGGTGGTGGTTTTCGGCATTCTGAATGCCATCGGCATGGCCCCCAGCGAGATCGAGAACCTGGTGATCACCATCTTCGGCGCCAAGGCCACCGCGGTGATGACCAACGTGCCCGGCCCGCGCCAGCCGATCTATTTCGCCGGCGCGGCGGTGCGGGAGATGATGTTCTGGGTGCCGCAGTCTGGCCACCTGGGGCTGGGCGTGAGCATTTTCAGCTACAACGACCAGGTCTGGCTGGGCGTGGCCACCGACCAGAGCCTGACGCCGGACCCGGAAACCATCGTGGCCTATTACGGCCAGGAGATCGACCACCTGTACGCGCTGACTCAACAGGCTGCTGATCAGTCGCCCCAGAACAGCGCGCCGGCGCCGGACGATGCGCCGCCCACCGCCCGCGTTGACCTGCCCCCAGAGACGCCAGCCGCTGGCCCGGCCGGGGATGACCTGACCCGGCTGGTGGGCATCGGCCCGGCCTTTGCCGGTCGACTGGCTGCCGGTGGGATCACTACCTTCGCCGCGCTGGCGGCCAGCACGCCTGACGCGCTGGCTGAGCTGGTGCAGGCCCCTGACTGGCGCCGCCCCGACTACGCCAACTGGATCGAACAGGCCCGCGCCTTGGCGTCCTGACGCCTCAGCCCTGGCCGCCTCCATCGCTTTTGCGCTCCCGCCGGTTCACGGAACCGGCGGGCTTTTATTGCCAGTCGCGCTGGCTCGGTCGGAGACCGGCCAGAGCAAGAAGCCAGTCGCGCTGGCTCGGTCGGAGACCGGCCAGAGCAAAGTTTGTGTTGCCGGCCAGAGCAAGTTTTCCTGAGTTGCTCCGAGTTCCCCTCACTCCCCCGCCATCACCTCCGCAGGCTCCAGCGCGGCCCAGGCGGCTTGCTGGGCGCGGCGCTGGCGGACGATAGGCAGCACCTGTTCGGCGCTGTTCCACTCCCCGGTCATTATCTGCTTCAGCTCCTCCAACTCCAGCAGG
>JACSRL010000588.1 GCA_014879765.1 Anaerolinea sp.
CGGTTGGGCAGCTTGAGCAGCCGGCCGCCGCGACGCTGCATCGCGCGCAGCAGCGCCGCATCCTCGGCCAGCGAGCGGTCGGGGTAGCCGCCGGCCAGCTCCCACAGCCGTTTGCGAAAGAGCAGCGTGCCGCCGTGAACATCGCCCACGAAGAGCCGCCGGTGCAGCGCCGGCGTGCAGCGCCAGAAGCGCCAGCGCGCCAGCTCGAAGAACACCCCCGCCTCCAGCCCGGTGACGTCGGCCTGGCCGGCCAGCAGCGGCGCAGCCTGGGCGCTCAGTCGCTGCGGGCCGTACCAGTCGTCGTCATCCCACTGCGCGATGAGCTCGCCGGCCGCCAGCCGGCAGGCGCGGTTGCGCTTGGCGCCGATGCTCAGCCCCGGCGGTGTGCGCAGATAGCGGATGCGCGGGTCAGCGGGCAGGCGCGGCGTCAGGTCCTGCGTGTCGTCGTCGACGATGATCAGCTCGCGCTGGGGATAGTCCTGGCGCAGGAAATAGCCCACGGCTTGCAGCACGAAATCACCGCGGCCGCGGGTCGGCATGATGCAGGAGATCAGCGGCGGGCCGGGCCGGTGAACGGGCGCGACGGGCGGCGACGGGGCGCCGGCAGGCTGCAAGGGCTGTGAAGCTGGCGCGGCCGGCGCGGCAACGGGTAGGAGCAACGCCGGCGCGCGGTCAGCGGCCGCCAGCGGCTGATGAAGCTGGATCAGATGGACGGGCGCGAAGTGCTGGCAGGCATCGCCGCGGCAGTGCGGCTCGTAGCCGGGCCGCTCTCCCCGCAGACGCAGCGCGCAGAACCTCTCCTGATAGCGCTGCTTGCTGGCCTGGAAACGTTGCTGCTCCTCCAGCCGGCGGCGCGGGTCAATCGGCGGCCGCCAGACGTAGGCCGCGCCGGCCCAGACCCCGGCGAAGCCGGCCCGCGCGGCGCGGATGTTGTAGTCCATCTCCCAGCAGGGGCCGAGAGCGTAGCCCTCGTCGGCCGCGCCGATGGCCTGCACCACCTCGCGCCGCACCGCGTAGCAAAAATCGGCCAGGCTGTAGAGCGGCTCCAGCGTGCGCCAGCCCGCGCCGAAGCGCCGCCAGGCCTCCTGCGCCGTGGCCTGCAGCGCGGCCGCGTCGCCGCGCGCCCGCGGGAAAGCGCCCTGCTCGTTCCAACTGCGGTTGGTGGAAGGCCCTGCCAGACCGTGGCTGGGATCGGCGGCCAGCGCGGCCAGCAGATGCTCCAGCCAGCCGGGACCGACCAGAGCGCCGCTCTCCAGCAGCACAAAAAGCTCGGCGTCGCCGGCCAGCGCCAGCCGGTTGAAACAGGCGGCCGCGCCGCGCGGCTCCGGGGTGGCGAGCTGGCGCAGGTGGGACAGCTTTTCCAGCGCCTGCCGGGTCGGCTGGTCTGGCCCGTCCGGCAGCAGCAGCACCGCGACCGGCAGGGCGGTGTGGGCGTGCAGCGCGTCCAGGGTCGCCCGCAGCGCGTCCGGCCCGGCGTGAACATGGACGCCGACGCTCACGGTGGTCACAGGAAGCTCTCCGCGCCGTACCAGGCGAAGGGGTGATCCAGGTGCAGGCAAAAGAGGCCGTCGATCGGGCGCACGGCCACCCCCTGGCGCCGGCACGCCTCGACAAACATGTCGTCGCTGCGGGCGTAGTGGTTGACCTGCTCGCTGTAGCGCAGGCGAGTGAAGAGGGCGCGCGGGCCGATCTGCGTGTAGCCCCAGGGCGCGTTGTCGGCCGGCCGCGGGGCAGGCTCGGCGGCCAGCGCGGCGAAATCGGCCAGGGAATCGAGGCGGCCGGCCAGCAGCCCCTGGGTCGCGGCCGCGCTCAGGTGACGCCGCTGGCCGTAGAAGAGGGTCTGCTGGCTGTCGGCCACCTGCTGCAAGACCAGGCCGGGGCTGGCCGGCTCGAACAGACAGTCGGCGTCGGTCAGCCAGATCCACTGGCCGCTGCTGGCCGCCAGGCCGCGGTTGATCAGCGCGCCCTTGTTTTTGGCCATGCTGGCCGGCGCGCTGATCTCGCGCAGACGCAGGTGGGGAAAGCTGGCCACGGCCGCGGCCAGGTGTTCGTGCAGGCCGTCGGGGCTTTGCGGGTTGACCACCAAGACCTCGAACGCACCGGCGGGCAGGGCGGCGTGACACCAGTTGCGCAAGCTGAGCCGCAGCCGCTGGGCGAAGCGGTGGCAGGTCATGATCACCGAAAGCTGGCAGGAGGAGGCCAGGGGATGCAGCGCCAGGTCGGCAAAACGCACCTCCTGCGCCTGGCGGGCCTTGAGCGTCAACACGCCGGCCAGCAGATCGTCGGCGCTGTGGACCGCGGCGTCCCACCAGCAGCGGCCCTGCAACTGGCCGTCGACGCGCAAGGCCCAGCGCCCGGCGTCGCCGTCCACCTCAAGCTGCACGCGCCGCGCGTCGCCGTTCAGCGGGACCAGAAAATCCTTGTAGGCGCCGAAGCTCAGCCCGGCCGCGCTCGCCTTGCCGCTCACCGTGGCCTCGAGAACGAAATTGCGCGGGCCATTCGCGCTGGCCGCACGCCACGGCTGCCACTCCAGGTTCGACCACTCCACCCCGCTGCTGGCGAGCCACAGGCCGTCGCCCTGCCACTGCCAGTGCCCGCCGGCGCTGCTCCAATCCTGCTGCGCCGCGCTGTCGCCCGCGCAGGCCCGCTGCCAGCCGGCCGACAGCGCGGCCGTCAGGCCGGCCGCGTCCGGCGTCGCCGGGCCGGCGGCGCGGCGGCTGGCCGGCGCGGCCTCCGGCGTCGTCCGCTCATCGGGCGCCGCCTGCGCCACGTCAACCCAGGGCGCGCCGGCTGCGCGTTCGGGCGAAGCCGGCTCCAGCACGTAGAGCACGCGATCGGTGCGCGGCGGCCAACTGTTGGTCAGGTCGCCGAACTCGTTGCCCGCCAGATCCAGCGCCACGCGCAGGGCGATGCGGGTCGCGCTCTGGTCGCAGATGCGCTGGAACTGGGCGCGCGACGGCTCCCAGGAGAGGGGGAACTCGATCACCGTCAGCGCGGCGCGGTCGATCAGCCGCACAAGCGCCGGCCAGTCCGCCTCGGCCATGCCCTCGAAGTCCATGCCCAGCAGCGCCAGCCCGTACCCGGTCTCCGGCGGGATGCTCCACTCCAGGTCCTGAAAGCGCGCCCGCAGGTGGGTCACGGCGCAGGGCTGGCCGCGCCACCGGTCCCATCGCTGCTCGCGGATCAGCGGATCGACCACCACGATGCAATCGTGCTCGCCGGTCAGGAACTGGTCGATGGGCGTCCTGGCCCCGCCGATCTCGATCACCGAGCGACAGCGGTCCAGGAAGCGCGCGGCCAGCGCGTAGCGCGTGGCGAAGGGGGCGCTTTCCAGGTATTTCCACCCCTTCTCCGACGGGGCCAGCGGCGGCGTCTCCTGGCGGCGCGTGACGCGGATCGCTGCACCGGCGTCCGGCTGGCGCGTCTCCACCGGCTGGCCGATGCGCACCACAGCCGTGCCCGCGCCGATGTCGGGGATGTCCAGCACCTGGCAGTCGGGCCGGTCGCGCAGATGCTCCACCACCCGCGCGACCCCCGCGCCAGGGTAGCTGGTGTCGTGCAGGGTGACCAGCGCGCCGTGCCGCAGAAAGGGGCGAAAGGCGCAGAAATCATCGTAGCAGCCCTGGAAGGAGTGGTCGGCGTCGATGTGCAGGTAGTCGATGGCGATGGACTGCTGGGCGAAGAAGCCCCCGGCCGCGGCGTCGGTCCGCTCCAGGAGGATCTCCACATCGGGGTAGGTGGCGCGAAAGAAGGAATCGTCGGCCAGCCACTGCGGCGCGCCCCAGCCTGCGTCCGGCAGATTGCCGTCCACCAGGATGGTGCGGCTGGTCGCGGCCAGGCCCAGATCGCGCTGCGCCTGGCGCATCAGCCGCGGCACAAAGCCGCCGCCGGAGCCCAGGCAGACCGCGACCTGCGCCTTGAGCAGGTAGGTCAGCGTGTAGTAAAGCAGCCCCATGCCCAGATAGCCCCCGTCCGCGCCGTGGCTCTCGGCCCAAGCCGCCTCGCGCGTGAGGGCTTCGCTGATGGTGGTGGATGACAGCAGAGGTGGGTTCATGCGCTCCTCGGTCGTTGTGGTCGGGTTGAGCGGGATCGGTCAGGCCCACTTCGGGGTGCTACGCAAAGACTGGCCCGAGCCATGAGTACACCGTAAATAAAGTTGTTGAGGCGCCTGGCACTTGCGCCGAGTCTGTCATCATGGGCGAATCGTCGCTAAAGTGCCGGGCGCCGATGCGCAACTAC
>JACSRL010000731.1 GCA_014879765.1 Anaerolinea sp.
GCCACCTCGCAGAAGCCGCTGGCGGTCTTGCAGGCGATGGATGACTACTATCGCCGGCACAACGCCAACGTCCACCGCGGCGTACACACGCTCAGCGAGGAGGCGACCGCGCTGTACGAGGGCGCGCGCGGCCGCATCGCCCGCTTCATCAACGCCCCCAGCAGCAAGCAGATCATCTTCACCCGCAACGCCACCGAGGCGGTCAACCTGGTGGCCTATAGCTGGGGCATGGCGACGCTCAAGCCGGGCGACGAGGTGTTGATCACCCAGATGGAGCACCACGCCAACGTGGTGCCCTGGCAGTTGATCACGCAACGCACCGGCGCCACCCTGCGCTATGTGCCGCTGGATGCCCAGGGGATGCTGCGGCTGGACCTGCTGGACACGCTGCTAAGCGAGCGCACCCGGCTCTTTGCCTTCGTGGCCATGTCCAACGTGTTGGGCGCGATCAACCCGACGGCGGAGCTGGTGGCGCGGGCGCACCGCGTGGGCGCGCTGGCGCTGGTGGACGGCGCGCAGAGCGTGCCGCACCTGCCGGTGGATGTGCAGCAGCTCGACTGTGACTTCCTGGTCTTCTCCGGCCACAAGATGTGTGGGCCCACCGGCAGCGGCGTGCTCTATGGCCGCCGCGAGCTGCTGGAGGCCATGCCCCCCTTCATGGGAGGGGGCGACATGATCCGCGAGGTGCGGCTGGAGGGCTCACGCTGGAACACGCTGCCCTGGAAATTCGAGGCTGGCACGCCGGCCATCGCCGAGGTTATCGGCCTGGGCGCGGCGGTGGATTACCTGGCCGGCCTGGGCATGGACTGGGTGGCGCAGCGCGAGCATGAGCTGCTGGGCTATGCCATGGCGCAGATGAGCCGGGTCGAAGGGCTGCGCATCCTGGGCCCCGGTCTGGAGCAACGCGGCGGCGTGGTGGCCTTCACCCTGGGGGAGATCCACCCCCATGACATCGCGGCGATTCTCGACGCCGAGGGTGTCGCCATTCGCGCCGGCCACCACTGCGCGCAGCCGATCCACGACTTCTACGGCATCCCCGCCAGCGCGCGCGCCAGCTTCGCCTTCTACAACACCTTCGAGGAGATCGACCGGCTGGTGTTGGCGCTGGACAGAGTCCATTCGGTGTTGGGAATGTAAAATGGACGCACTTTATCGCGAGGCCATCCTCGACCACTACAAACATCCGCGTCACAAGGGGCATCTGGACAGCCCCGACATCACCCATTTCGACCACAATCCCTTCTGCGGCGACGAGATCACCCTGGAGCTGAAGGTCGAGGATGGGGTGGTGACGCAGGCAGCCTTCGACGGCCGCGGCTGCGCCATCAGTCAGGCCTCGGCCTCGATGATGACCGAGGAGATCATCGGCAAGTCGCTGGAAGAGCTGAAGGGCTGGACCAAAGATGACATCCTCGACCTGTTGGGCATCGATATCGGCCCGGTGCGGCTCAAGTGCGCGCTGCTGCCGCTCAAGGCGCTCAAGGCGGGCGTATGGGGCATTGAGGAGAATGATGCGTGAAACGTGAGGCGTGAGGCGTGAAACGTGAGGCGTGAGGCGTGAGGCGTGATGTGCAGTGACACGTAACATGTAACACGTAACACGTAACACGTAACACGTAACACGTAACACGTAACACGTAACACGTAACATGTAACACGTAACACGTAACATGTAACACGTAACACGTAACATGTAACACGTAACACGTAACACGTAACTCAGAGACACTTCCCGCTATTCCGGTTACGTGTTACGAGTTACGCATTACAAACAACCTCACATTCACCAACAGCATTTCACGTTTCACGTTTCACGTTTCACGTTTCACGTTTCACGTTTCACGTTTCACGCTCCACACCTCCCAAAGAAAGGCATGACAAAACAACATGGCACGGTTGGTTAAAGTTGCTGAAAGAAGCGATATTGCCAGGGGCGGCAAGCTTGTCGTCGAACTGGATGACATGGAGGTCGCCGTCTTCAACGTGGACGACGAACAGTACTACGCGGTCGAGAACATCTGCTCCCACGACGGCGGGTCGTTGGGCGATGGCCGGATCGTGAACAGCTACGAGGTCGAATGCCCGCGCCACGGCGCCCGCTTCGACATCCGCACCGGCAAGGCGCTGGTCATGCCCGCGTTCGAGCCGATCGAGGCCTTCCCGGTGACGTTGAAGGATGGCGGCGTTTATCTGACGGTGGATTGGTGATTTTTCAGTAACTTCAGGTGTCGGGCACTTGCGCTTGACTTCGTAGCGTGGATTGGCTTCACATGTCGCCCTGCAAGCGTAGATGCTACGCGAAGTGCCCGGCACCTACGGCTGAATAGTCACATTTTTCAACAGGAGAACTAACATGACAATTACTGACAAGGATGTGCGTGATCGGATTCGGGCCAGCGTGATCGACCCGGAAATCGGCATCAATATCGTCGATCTGGGCCTGATCTACGGCATCGACGTGGACGAGGATACGGTGGATATCGACATGACCCTGACCAGCCCCGGCTGCCCGGCCGGCCCGCAGATCATCTACGATGTCAAGCAGACGGTCAAGCGCAGCTTCCCCGAGGTCAGTCAAATCGCGGTCAACATCGTCTGGCAGCCTTTCTGGTCGCCGGAGATGATGAGCGAATGGGCCAAGGAAGAGCTGGGCATCTTCTAACCGTGGGCAATGCACTCAACATCATGGCCTGGCGCGAGATCCTGGCCAGGACCATGCAAGGCTTCGCCGTGGAGATCGACGCCAGCCCGCCGTGGCTGGTCAACCCGGCCACCAGGCGGCGGCTGAAGCTGGACCTGCTCTATCCGCAGGCTGGCTTGGCTGTGCGCTTCGTCGGCCTGACGGCCAAGGGGCAGCCCAAGCAGAGCGACTGGGAGCAGTTGGAGGATCAGCAGCGCGACCTGACGCGCGAGGAACTCTGCCGCCAGCACGGCGTCGAGCTCTTCCTGGTGGACCCGGACTACGCCTACCCCAGCGAGCAGGTGCAGCGGCTGCGCTTGATACTTGGCCGGCTGGAGCGCGGGCTGGCCCAGAGCGACCGGCCGGCTCGCGAGCAGAAGGCGCTGGCCCCGCTGCTGGCCGGCGCGCGCGGCCGGCTGGACGACCTGGCGCGGCGCATCAAGGGGCCAGAGAGCCTGGCGCTGTACGCCGAGCTGGGGCGTGACCGGGAGACCGCGGCCCTGGTAGCCGCCAGCCGGCCGCCGGCCGCCGCGGCCCGGCCCGGCCCGGCGCAGGCGCGGCCTCTGGTCGCCGGCAACCGCGTGGTACACAACCGCTTCGGCGCCGGCGTGGTCGAAACCACCACCCCGACCGATGGCGATGTGCAGATCACCATCACATTCGACACCGGCGAGCAGCGCACCTTCCTGGCCAGCCTGATCGCGGGCAAGGTACTCCCCGTGTAGCGCCCACCCACCCGCAGCGCTCAGGCCGGTCTCCGACCGAGCCTGCCATGACGACTCTATGACCACTCCCACCCCCTTCATCATCCTCAACGGCGAGCTGCTGCCGGCCGATCAGGCCGGCTTTCGCATTGCCAGCCAATCGCTGGTGGACGCCTTCGGCATCTATGAGACCATCCTGGTGGAGCGGGGCCGCCTCTTCCACCTGAGCCGCCACATGCAGCGTCTGGCCCAGTCAGCGCGGCTGTTGGCGCTGGAGCTGCCCGCGCCCGTCGCCGAGATCGCCGCCTGGGCGCGGCGTCTGGCCGAGACCATGCAGAGCGACTGCGGCCTGCTGCGCATCGTGGCCTACGGCAGCGACGGCGTACACGAGCCGATGGCCGGCCTGTATGTCAAGCCCTGTCCGCAGCACAAGCCAGCCATGTACCAGCAGGGAGTGGCCGTGGCCACCAGCGAGGGGGAGCGCTTCCGGCCGCTGGCCAAGTCCACCAACTGTCTGGCCCAGGCCATGGCGCGCTTCAAGGCCCAGGCCGCGGGCGCGCACGAGGGGGTGATCGTCGATCGCCACGGCCACATCACCGAAGGCTCCACCAGCAACCTGCTGGCCGTGCGCGCGGGCGTGCTGCTGCGTCCACCGCGCGGCGCGGCCCTGGATGGCATCACTGAAGAGGTCACGCTGGAGCTGGCTGCCAGGCTGAAGATCCCCGTGCATTTTGCCCCCCTGCCCCTGGTCGAGGTCGGCGCCTGGGAGGAGGCTTTCCTCACCAGCACCAACCGCCGCATCATGCCCATCAACCGCGTGGACGACGTGACCCTGCCCGCCAGCCC
>JACSRL010000590.1 GCA_014879765.1 Anaerolinea sp.
ACTCCGATGGATGAAAATAGCGGGACTCGGTCGGAGACCGGCCCGAGCGGTGAGCTATTTTCTAAACAGACGCTTACGCTGATCGCTGGCTCTGCGTGGCCATGACCCAGGAGGCGGCGTCGGCGTTGGCGGCCGAGGTCAGGCGGGCCAAGGGCAGCTCGATGCGCACCAGAGTGCCATGACATTCCGGGTCGCACGGCGCGGTGAAGCTGATCTCGCCCCCCAGCCATTGCACCCGTTCACGCATAGTCAGCACCCCCATCTTGCCCCGCTCCTGGTAGTGCCGTTCCATCTGATCCACGACCATGCCTTCGCCGTCATCCTCGATCTCGATGACCAGCCGGGGAGAGCGGACAAAGATCCGCAGCCAGGTGTTCTGGGCGTTGGCATGTTTGCGCACATTGCTCAGCGCCTCTTGAACCACCAGATAGACCGCGGTCTCGGCCCGTTTGTTGGCCACCGCCGGCAGGATGCCCTCCACGGTCATGCTGATCACCTGGCCGCGGCGGCGCTGTTGGCCGATGTGGTTCTGCAAGGCGCCGATCAGGCCGCGGCTTTCCAGCAACAGCGGGCGCAGCTCCAGCAGCGCCTGGCGCAGCTCCTGGTTGGTCTGCTGCGCCAGCTCGCGCAGCAGGTCGAATTCCGGCTCCAGCGCGGCCGGCTGCACCTGCGCCAGCTTGCGGGTGATCTCGATGTGCATCAGCAGCGAGCCCACCAACTGGGCCGCGCTGTCGTGCAGGTTGCGCGCCAGGTGGTGGCGCACCTCCTCCTCGGTCTGCACGATGCGGTCGCGCTCCTCGCGCAGCGTGCTGTAGAGGCGGGCGTTGTCGATGGCCACCGATGCCTGGCCGGCCAACGCCATCAGCCACTCCAGGTCTTCGGCGCTGAACTTCTGCTCTCCCTCGCGGTTCAGCACCAGCAACACCCCCAGCGTCTGCCCCTTGACCTGCAGCGGCGCGCAGAGCATATTGCGCAGCCGCGGCCCCACGTCGTCCTCGTCCAGCGCGGCAAAGACCACCTCGCGGGTGATGCGGTTCACGATCAGCGGCTGCCCGGTGCGGGCGACGCGGCCGACCACGCTGTTGTCCAGCGGCAGCCGCCGGCCGTGCAGCGGCTCGGCCGTTGGGCCATGCACGAAGACGAAGGCCATCTCGCCGATGGCGTGATCCACCAGCAGCAGCGCCGAGGCCTCCGCGCCCAGGGCATTGGCCGCCACCGCTGTGGTGAACTTCAGTACGTTGTCGATCTCCAGCGACGAGGAAATGGCGCGGCTGACCTCGTAGAGCAGGTTGCCCTGGGTCAGGCGGCGTTGCAGTTGATAGCGTTCCATGGCCAGGGTGGCCACCAGGGCCACCGACTGCGTCAACGCGTCGGCCGTGGCGACCACCGGATCGTCCAGCGGCCGCGATTGGGGGAAGATCAGGCTCAGCCCGCCGGCCAGGGTGCGTCCCTCGTAGATGGGAATGTGTACCATGGGCGAGTCCGGCGAGGTCACCGCCCGCGCCGGCGGCTTGTGGGTCAGCGACCCGCCCCCCAGCGGCATCCAGTCCTCCAGCCAGAGCAGGTCCCCCTCCCAGGCGTCGATCTTGCGCTGCTGCGCCTGGTCGATCTGCCCATGGGCGTGGCGAGCCGGCGCGGCCAAATCGACCAGAATCTGGCCGCCAAGGGCGCCACAGGTTTCGACCAGCCAGGGCAGCGCCTCTGTCCACAGCGCGTCGCGGCCATGTTCCGTGGCAATTCGGGTCAGTCGATCGAGCATTCCTTCAGACACAATGCCGCATTGTAACCGGCATCGCACCGGCGGGCAAGTTGCCTGCGATGGCGTCCCCCTTTGGCGGATGACCGGTCATGGGATATACTGAACCTGTCTATGGCAACTCCTCCCTACTCTAAACTGCGCAATTCACTGCAAGGCGTCCTGGCCGGGGGCAGTGTGCCGGTCAGCGCGCCGCTGTTGAGCCTCAGCTCTTTCGCGCGGCTGCTGGCGGTGGCCGGCGCGGCCGGCGCAGCGGCCGGCGTCAGCCTCTGGCTGGCGGCGCTGACCCTGTTGGCGGCGGCGTGGGTCTACGGTGCGGTGCTCCTGGCGCCGTTGCGCCGCGGCCGCCTCCCCTGGGTACACAACGGCCGCGGCGCCGCCGGGCTGAGCGAGGAAGAGTACGGCGCCTGGGCGATCAAGGTCAACGCGGCCGTGACCTTCATGCTCTACATCCTGGCCTTTCTGGTCAGCCTTTCGGCCGCGCTGACGCTGGCCGCCGATCGCTTCCCCGGCCTGAACCACGATCTGTTCCTGGGCGTCGCCGGGCGGGATTTGCTGGCGGCCGGCCTGGCCGTGGCCCTGGCCTGGCTGGTCAGCCACCGGCCGCGGCCGATTGCCACGCTCTATGGCCCGGCCACCGGCGCGGCGCTGGCGCTGCTGTGGGGACTGGTCATCGCCGCGGCGCTGCACAGTGGCGGGCTGCGGCTGCCCTCCTTTTCGACGGCCGCGCTGGCCTCCTGGGAGACCGGCCGGCAGACAGTGGCCGGTCTGGCCCGTCTGTTGGCCATCCTGGTCGGCGTCGAGGTCTTCGCTGCGCTGGAGCCGGCCTTTCAGGGCGACCACCGGCAGCGCGCCCGCAAGGCCTGCGGCAGCATGGCCCTGGTGGTTGTCACCGGTCTGGCCATGCTGCTCCTCCTGGGGCCGGTATTGGTGCAGGGTGTGGCGGCGGGCGGCTCTGTCTCGGCCATGTCGCAGGCCATGCAGACGCTGCTGCTCGGCCCGTTGCGCTGGCTGGCCCTGCTGATCGCGGCGGCGGTCTTGCTCAGCGCGGCCGCGGCCAGCGCCCAGGCCCTGCAGAATCTCAGCCTGGGCCTGGCCACCCGCCGCTACGCGCCCAGTTTCCTGGCGCAGCGCAACCGCGCCGGCGCGCCCGAACGGCCGATGGAGCTGCTGGCAGTGGTGGCCGTGGCCTGTTTTCTGCTGCTGGGCGCGTCCGAGGAGATCTACCTGCCGCTCTACGTGGCCGGGTCCCTGCTCTTGCTGACCATCGTGGCCTGGGCGGCCTGGCGCCGCGCCCGACGCGAGGCGCGGTCCCTCCCCGGTCTGCGAGGCCAGGCGCTGCCCTTGACGCTTTTCCTGGCGGCCGGCTTCATCAGCCTGGTCAGCCTGCTGGCGGTGGTCGATGGCTTTCTGCGCGGCGCCTGGCTCTATCTGTTGATCGCGCCGCTGCTCTACGCCCTCTTTCACTTCACGCGGCGCAGGCTGGGCAGCCCCAACCCCCTGCAAGAGGAGCTGGGCCGGCGCGAGGGCGCGATGCCCGGCCTGGCCCGGCCCATGTCAGCCGGCGGCGCCATCGCGGCCCGCCTCCCCTCCTCTCGGCTGGCGCCGGCCGCCGAGGCCATCGACCGCGGCGCGGCCGAGCGCTGGCAACAACAACAGCCGGCCGCGCGGCGGCAGGTGGCCATCGCCCTGGATGGCTCCGAGTTTGCCGAGCGCGCCCTGCCTTCGGCCGTTGCCATCAGCCGCCTGCTCGATGCCACCCTGGTGCTGATCTCGGTGCTGCCGGCGCGCGGCGCGGTGCGGGCGCTGCCCCGCGGGCGTTCCAGCGGCAATCCGCTGGAAGCGGGCCAACCGGAGCTGGAGGCCTATCTGGGCGCTCTGGCCGGCCAGTGCCAGGCGCAGGGGGTGCGGGCCGACTTTTATGCCGCGGCCGGGCCGGTGGCGCCCGCCATCGACATGTTGACGCGCGAGCTGGGCGCGGATCTGCTGGTCATGTCCACCCACGGCCGCTCCGGGGTCAGCCGCTTCATGCTGGGCAGCAACGCCAGCGCGCTGCTGCAACTGGCGCGCGTGCCGGTCATCCTCTTGCGGCCCCAGGCGCTGGCGGCCGGCGAGCGTCCCAGCCTGCGCCGCGTGCTGGTGACGCTGGACGGCTCCAGCTTCGGCGAGCAGGTGCTGCCCTGGGCGCGGCTTACCGCGCAGGTATCCGGCGCCGAGCTGCTGCTGTTGACCGTGCCGGAGATCCCCGAGCCGGCCATGTACGGCGCGCTGGGGGAGGCGGTGGACGAGCTGCGGCAGCAGGCCGACGCCAACGCCCGCCGCTATCTGGAGCGCACCGCCGCGCTGCTGGCCGCCGAGGGGCTGGCGGTCAGCGCGCTGGTGGAGGGCTCCCGTCCTGCGACCACGATCCTGGACGTGGCCGAACGCGAGGGGGTCGATCTGATCATGCTGGCTACCCACGGCCGCGG
>JACSRL010000123.1 GCA_014879765.1 Anaerolinea sp.
CCGGTACTGGTTATCAACGGCGGACTGGATGCGCTCCGGACGCGGGCCGCGGCCGACTGGCTGGCCGCCGAACTGCCCGACGCGCGCAGGATCGTCATGTCCGGCCTGACGCATCTGCCCAACATGGAGCGGCCGGAAGAGTACAACCGGCTGGTGGTAGAATTCCTGCAAGGCTACCTGTAGCGCAGGCATTCTTGTCCGCACCACAAGCTGGACAAAGGCTCTCGCGCCGGTTGTCCCGCCCGTACAGGCTGCTGTTAAAGACCTGGCTGGGGATGATTAGCCACTATACCCATAAACGATAATGGGGCTATAATGCCTGTCGCTCGGCGCGGCCGTCATTCAGGCCCGGCTGTCGAGTGATGCTGTGAGGGGCATATGATCTTTGGCTCAACCACACCCCGGCGGGCTTTCGGGCCGGGCGATATCCTGGCCCTGCTGATCGTGCTGACGGTGCTCTACGTCGGGACGAGGCTGGCGTTCAACGCGCCGACGGTGATCGCCGGGCCGGACATCAATCTGTCGCCCAGCGCGCTGCCCTGGTACGCGGCGCTGTCGCTGGGGCGCATGGTGGCCGCCTATGTGCTGTCGCTGATATTCACGCTGTTCTACGGCCGCGTGGCCGCCTATAACGCCCGCGCCGAGCAGGTGATGATGCCCCTGCTGGACGTGTTGCAGAGCGTGCCCATCCTCTCCTTTCTGCCGGTGGTGCTGCTTGGCCTCAGCGCCATCCTGCCGGTTAGTGTGGCGGCCGAGCTGGCGGCCATCATCCTGATCTTCACCAGCCAGGTGTGGAATCTCACCTTCGCCTGGTTCCAGTCGCTGACGACCATCCCCAAGGAGCTGCGCGAGGCGAGCAAGATTTTCCGCCTGAACACCTGGATGCAGTTCAAGACGCTGGAGCTGCCTTTTGCCGCCATCAGTCTGGTGTGGAACAGCATGATGAGCTGGGCCGGCGGCTGGTTCTTCCTCATGGCCGCCGAGATATTCACCGTCGGCCAACAGGACTTTCGCCTGCCGGGGCTGGGGGCCTATCTGCATGAGGCGGCCAACCGGAGCGACTTCACGGCCATTGGCTGGGGCATCGCCACGCTGGTGCTGGTGGTCGTGCTGCTGGACCAGTTCGTCTGGCAGCCGCTGCTGGCCTGGTCCGACCGGTTCAAGGTGGAGATGGTCGAAGACAGCGACGGGCCAACGTCATGGTTCTACGACCTCTGGCGCCGCGCGCGCCTGGCGGAATGGGTGCGGACGCGCCTCATTGGGCCGACGATGGAGCGCTTCGATAACTGGACGGTGCGCCGCTTCCCCATGAAATCGACCGCCCCACCGGCGGAGCCGGGGCGACCCTGGTGGCAGCTTGCCCTGGGCATTGCCGCCGGGGGCGTGCTGATCTATGGCGGCTATCGCGCCGCCGCGCTGCTCACCACCTTGTCGCTACCCGAATGGCGGGAGATCGCGCTGGGGCTGGGGGCGACCTTGCTGCGCGTTTTCGCCGCGCTGCTCATCGCGCTGGCCTGGACGGTGCCGGTGGGGGTGATTATCGGCACCAACCGGCGGCTGGCGGCCGTCCTGCAGCCGATGACCCAGATCGCCGCTTCCGTCCCGGCCACGGCGCTGTTTCCGGTGTTGCTGCTGTTCGTGCTGGGGCTGCCGGCCGGCTTGCAGCTGGCGGCGGTGCTGCTGATGCTCATGGGCACGCAGTGGTATCTGCTGTTCAATGTGATCGCCGGGGCCAGCGCCATCCCGCAAGATTTGAAGTACACCACCGCCATGCTGCAATTGGGGCGGCGCGAGCGGTGGCGCACGCTGTTCCTGCCGGCGCTGTTCCCCTATCTGGTGACGGGGGCCATCACCGCCGGCGGCGGCGCGTGGAACGCCAGCATCGTGGCCGAATACGTGCAGTTCAACGGCCAAACCCTGACCGTCACCGGGATCGGCGCCACCATCGCCACGGCCACGGCGCAGGGAAACTACGCCCTGCTGCTGGCGGCCACGTTGAGCATGGTGCTGGCAGTGGTGCTGATCAACCGGCTCCTGTGGCGGCGACTTTACCGCCTGGCCGAAGAACACTATCGGATGGAGTAAGACGATGACCGAACCACAACCCATACTGCAACTCAAACAGGTATCACAGGAGTACGGCAGCGGCGAGCGGCGTTTTCTCGCTGTCGATAATGTGGAACTGACCCTGAAAGAGGGGGAGTACGTGGCTCTGCTGGGGCCGTCGGGCTGCGGCAAAAGCACCCTGTTGCGCATCATCGCCGGGCTGCAATCGGCCACCCGGGGCGAGGTGCTGTATCGCGGGGAGCATCTGCGCGGCGTCAACCCGTATACCACCATCGTTTTCCAGACCTTCGCCCTCTTTCCCTGGCTAACCGTGCTGGAGAACGTCAACCTGGCGCTCCAGGCCAAAGGCATCCCCCTCGAAAATCGCGCCGTGGAAGCGATCGATCGCGTCGGCCTCGACGGTTTCGAGAGCGCCTATCCCCGCGAACTGTCGGGTGGAATGCGCCAAAAGGTCGGCTTTGCCCGCGCCATCGTCAGCGAGCCGGAGCTCCTGTGTCTCGATGAGCCTTTTTCGGCGCTCGACGTGCTCAGCGCCGAGTCGTTGCGCCGCGACTTGCTGGAGTTGTGGAACGAGGGGTTGATCCCCACGAAAGCAATTTTGATGGTCAGCCACAACATCGAGGAAGCGGTCTTCATGGCCGACCGAATCGTCGTCATGGACAAGAACCCGGGGCGAATCGTGGCCGATCTGACCATCCCGCTGGCCCACCCGCGCCAACGCAAATCGACCGAGTTCCAGGCGCTGGTCGACCAGGTTTACGCCACGATGGCCGGGCAGACCCAGCCGGAACACCTGGAGGTCGGCACCGCCCCCGGCGAACCGGGACTGACGCGCAGCCTGCCCACTGTGGTCATCAACGACCTGGCCGGGCTGCTGGAAGCGCTGCTCCATGAGCCGGAGTTCCAGGCCGACATCTACCGTCTGGCAAGCGACCTGCAATTGAACTCCGACCAGTTGCTCAGCCTCGTGGAAGCGGCCGAACTGCTGGGGTTCGCCACCGTGAAGGAGGGCGATATCGTCCTGACGCCCCTGGGCGAGACGTTTGCCGAGGCGTCCATCCTGGCCCGCAAGGAGATATTCGCCACGCGCATTCGTCGCCTGCCGATCTTCAAGTGGATCATGGCTCTACTGCGCGCGGCCGACCAACAGCGGCTGGGCTGGGATGTGATCCTGGCGGCACTGGGGCTGGAGTTCCCCCCGCAGGAAGCGGAGCGGCAGCTGGATTTGATCGTCGATTGGGGGCGGTATGCCGAGCTGTTGGTCTATGACGACGACACCGCCATCCTGCAGCTGGAGGCCCCGCAACCCGCGTAGGGTCGTAGCGGAGGCAGGAGCTACTTCCCCCGCTCCAGCCAGGCCAGCAGCTCGCGCAGGCCGATGATCGTCTTGCTGTCATGAAATTGGCGCTCGTCGAGCATCCGTCGCACTTCGGGCAGCGTCAGCTCCACGCGCTCGATCTCCTCATCGGCGTCGGGATCGGCCGCCACCGGCTCCAGATCAAGGCCGAGGAAGACGTGGATGCGCTCGGTGCAGTAGCCGGGGGAGACAAAGAACTCGGCCGCGGGCACGAGCTGCCCGGCCCGATAGCCCACCTCCTCGCTCAGCTCACTCTGGGCGCGGGCCACGATGTCATCATCCGGCCCTTCCAGCTTGCCCGCCGGAATCTCCAGCAGCACCCGCCCGGCCACGGGGCGCGGCTGGCGCACCAGCAGGACGCGATCGCCCAGCAAGGGCACGACAGCCACGCCGCCGTGATGCTCGACGATATCGAACGGGTGGACGCGGCCGTCGATGCCCAGGCGCGACGCCGTCTTGACGGTGATAATTGTCCCCTTGTGGACCGTTGTCGTGGAAATCCATTCGCCCATATACGCCTCGATTGGTTTGCCGTAGAGCAACCTGGCAGGTTGCGCCACATATTGCTACAGCTTAGCGCAAAGCAAACAAAAAAGCCCGGCACAACGGCCGGGCTTTTCCCACTATATCTTAACTTGTCCAGAGGCGATGCCTAGATCTTCTCGGCCGCCGCGTTTTCCTTGATCAGCTTGTCCAGCTTGCGGTCGACGGCGTGGACCTTCTTGGTCATCGCATCGATGGCGTCGGCCGTCGGGATGTGGACACGGGTCAGAACCTGCTCGCTGTACTTGTCGAACGA
>JACSRL010000148.1 GCA_014879765.1 Anaerolinea sp.
ACATCCCTTGGCCTCACTCATGGAAGTCTTAGGCGTGCTGATTGAAAAGTACGAAGACGAACGCGTTCCCGAGATATGATGGTAATATCAGAGCCATGAATGTTGAGATTTGGAGGCATGAGCATGGCATCACCGCAGTTCACCACAACCTTGAGCCTGACGGAAATGGAGGCATTGATCCGGCGCGTGGTCAGAGAAGCCGTACACGAAGAGATCGAGCACGTGCTGCAACACCTCCCGTCTTCGATTGTTAACGATTGGACACATGAAGGCCCCTACGATCCTGCTGGAGATAGCTTACTACTGGCCGAGGCGCTGACAGAACGCCAGCGCTATCGCGCCAATCCGCAGGAAGCGATGGATTGGGAAGCTTTCAAAGCCGAACTCCGAGAGGCGGAGGAGGCCGGTGAGCTACCAGATTGAGATCACGCCTGCGGCAAGGCGTGAGATTCGCGCTTTGCCTGGTTATGTGCGCAGCCAAGCGATCCAGCTTATTGAAGAACTCAGTCGAGACCCCAGGCCAGCGCGCGCTATTGAACTGCGCGACCGCGAGAACATCCTTCGCATCTGGCTTGCCGGACGCTGGCGCATCATATACGAAGTGGACGACGAATTGGTTATAGTCCTGATCCTCCGGGTACGACGCAAGGAAGACATCGATTATCGCAGCGTGTAGATCATTTGCTGGCTCAAGGAACCCCACCTGCCTGTCGCTCGCAGATCTCTGACACTCGTACTCTACTAGGTTCCGGCTGACGCTGGCATGAAGCCGCCCTCCAGCAGACCGCTCGCTTCATCCAGCTTAGCCAGGTCGCCCAGCAGGCTGAGGCGGTCGTTGTATTCCACCCGGGTGTTGCCGTGGGGGATCAGAAGCTCGCTGCCGCGGCGGATGGACAGCACCAGGTAGTCGCCGGGCAGTTGCAGCTCACGCAGCCGTTTGCCCGCGATGTGGGGGTTGCGCAGACGCACTTCGACGATATCCCGCTGGTCGGTGGTCGAGGTCAACAGGGCATAGGTGTTGGGGTTGCGCGCCATCATGGCGATCATGGTGGCGCGGTGCAGCGCGTTGACAAAGGGCTGCACGCCCAGGGCGATGAAATCGGCGCGCCGCGCCGGGTTCTCCACCAACGCTACCACGTTGGGCACCTGCAGCTCCTTGGCGCGGGCAGCGATGGCGTGATTGGCCCGATCGTTTCCTTGCAAAGCCAGCAACGTCTCCACCTGGCCGGCCGGCAACCGGGCCAGCCCTGCGGCATCAGCCCGGCCCTGAATCACAGCAAAGCCGGCGTTTTCCGCCCGTTGGACCCGTGTGGGGTCATCCTCCAGAAAAGATACGTCATCGCCGTGGCTGCGCAGCTCGGCCGCCACGTTGAGACCCAGGTCGTTGACCCCCACGGCGACCACCAAACCCCGCCGCCGCTGCTGGAGCACCGGCGTGATGGCGTTGAAGAGCAGCGGCATGGTGACGACGGTCAGGATGGCGAAGAGGATGACGGTGGTGCTGGTGGCCTGATCCAGCAGGCCGGTGCGCAGCCCCACCACCGCGATGGCCACCTCTAGCGACAGGTGCGTGTTGAGCAGGAAGCCTCCAGCCAGCATCTCGCGCCCCGTTAGCCAGCGCCGGGTCGCCAGCATGGGCAGCAGCTTGATCACAAGCGCTGCGCCGAAGAGCGCCGGCAACAGGAGCAGCGCCTCCGGCTGGGCCAGCAACGCGGGCAGATCGATCTTCACCCCCACCAGGACGAAGAATACGGGGATGAAAAAGCCGAAGCCGAAGGCCTCCAGCTTCTCCACCAGAACATCATCATCTGGCGAGCGCAACAGTGTGATGATCATGCCCGCCAGAAACGCGCCCAGGATCATCTCGGCGCCCATGAACTCGGCCAGCGCCACGAAGGCGATCAGGATCGCGATCGCCCCGCGCACCTTGAGCTGCACCGTGGCGTGGGAGAACTCGTCGAGGAAGGTGCGCACGGCCGGGATGCGCACGAAGGGCGGCCCCACGCGGTAGAGGATCAAAAAGGCCAGGAAGAGCAGGCCCAGCGAGAGAATGTGCAGGTTGAAGCCCTGTTCCAGCACCAGAACGTAGACGGTCAGCAGGATGACGGTCAGGAAGTCGGCCAGCAACCCGGTCAGGAAAAGCAGTTGGCCGAACAGGGTGCTGAGCATCTTGCGATCTTTGATCACCGGCAGCAGCACGCCCAGCGACACGGCCGAGAGTACGAAGGCCATCAGCCAGGGATCGCTGCTTGTCCCGCCCCGGGTGATCAAGAAACCGCCCGGCACGGCCAGCGCCAGGGTCAGTCCATACAGTGCCAGGGCGATCCGCAGCACGTTGGGGCCGTTGCGCTGCGCTGCGTCGTTCCGAGCAGGAAAGAGGCGCGTCAAGTCGATCTCCATGCCGGCCAGGAAGATGAGGAAAGCCAGGCCGATATCGGCGATGAAGCGCAGTATTTCATTCTCGCTGACTATCCCCAGCAGCGAGGGCCCGACGATGATGCCCGCCACGATCTCTCCGACCACTATCGGCACACGCCGGAAACGCGCCAGAACGATGGGCACTAAAAGCGCCAACAGGACGACTAACAGCAAAGGCAAGAAACGTTTGGGATCTTCGAGCAAAGCGGGGGAAAACAGCATGACGACCCTTCTGAGTGGATTGCTTGCAGCATAGCCGGTCTGACGCTGTCAGCCAAACATGTTGCCCGGTGTGTCATAGCGTCGATGGAAAAAGAAGTAGGTCCGGCTATTGGCCAGGCCTACTTCTTTGGCTCGACATGTCCGGCTGGCAACCGGACTACAGTTTCTGCTCAGCGAATACAGCCTACGGCCGGTTGCTGGCTGTCGCCGACGGCAGCAGCGTGGTGGTCGTCACCACGTAGCCGCCCTCGGCGCTGTCGATCACCACTTCGAAGCCGCCGATGGCCGTGTTATTGGCCGCGGGGTCAGGCAGGTAGCGCACCCGAGCCTGATCGAAGCTGATGCCGGTGCTACGGTTCATGGCCACGCCGCTCACCTGCGCTTGCAGGCTCAGCGGCGCCAGGGTCATCTGCACCGCGTCCACGGTCGCGCCCTGCGGCCCAGCGTTGACGCCGCTGACGGCCAGCTTCCATGCCTCGTTGCCCAGCACCGCGCTGCCGTTGCGCAACACCAGCGCCGGCTGGCCGGTGGCGGGGTTGTTGGCGAACACCAGTTGGCCGCTGGTCTGCCCCAGATCGCCCGCCTTGAGGGTGAGGGTCGTCGTCGCGCCGCCGGCGCCGGCGTTGGCCGAGCCGGGGCCAGGGATGACCACCAGGTTGTCGGACAGGGTCAGCGCGTTGCCCAGGTTGAACTCCCGGCCATACCAGGCCAGCGCCTCCCACGACGCGCCGCCCTCGGTCAACGCGAAGCCATCCATGCGCACGCCCATGTCCGCCTCAGGGAACATGACCTGCGTCACGTCAACGGTCATGGCGCCCTGGCCCAGGTTCAACCCCTGCACAGAGACCGTGGCCGGGCCGGCGGCCAGCTCGGCGCTGCCATCGGCCACGGCCAGGCTGGGCTGGCCGGTGAGGCCGTCGTAGCCGATCATCAGCGTGGCGCCGGCCTGGGTGGACGCGTTGGGATGGACATCGATGCGGGTGACCAGCTCCGTGCTGTAGTTCAGCGCCGGCCCCTGCACCCGGGCCTGCGTGCCGGAAATCGTCACGGCGGCGTTGCCGGCCGGCCTGGACTGCATCAGCGTGACCGCGTCCCAGCCGTAGGAGCCGTCGCGCACGTTCACGGTCAGCCCCTCGACGGTGGCCGTGGCATTGAGCGCCGGCAGATCAATTTGAGGGTTTTGCAGGCTTAACCCACCGTTTTGCGTGCTGCCGCCGGAGCCCAGCCGCAGCGAGAACACGCCGGGAACAGAGATGAAGTTCCTCTCGTTCGCGTCTGCCCCGCCGGAGTCGCCCTGATAGCTGGGCGCCGCGTCGCCCGCTGCCGCGGCAACCGTTGGGGAGAGCACTGCCGCCAGCCCTGCCAGCAACAACGCAAGGCAGAACACCATCCAACGCACACGATCCATGGGGACCATCCTCCTTTCACCAAAGGCCGTTGATAAAGACCGGAGCCATCTTTGTTGACGTGCGTTCCATGTCGCAGGATACGCCAAAGTGGCTATGAAAGGTCGAAGCTATGCCAGGTTCCTGACGGCAAATTAGCTTCGCTCGCAGGACTCGGCCGGTGCGGCACCGTCCG
>JACSRL010000591.1 GCA_014879765.1 Anaerolinea sp.
GTCGGGGGCCACGCTGTCGCTGCCGCGACGGCGCCGCCTGGTCGAGCTCAGCCAGCAACACGGGTTCACCGTGCTGGCCGACGAGGTCTACCACTGTTTGAGCTACGGCGACGCGGCGCCGCCGCCGCCCCTGGCCAGCTTCGTGGACAGCGGCGCGGTGCTGTCGCTGGGCTCCTTCTCCAAGATCCTGGCGCCAGGGCTGCGGCTGGGCTGGATCCAGGGCCGGGGCGACCGCTTGCAGACCCTGGCGCAGTGCGGTCTGCTGGACAGCGGCGGCGGGTTGAACCCATTCACGGCGGCCATCGTGCGCAGCGCGCTGGAACTGGGGCTGCAAGGACAACACCTGGAGCGTCTGCGCCAGGCCTACGCCGGCCGGCTGGCGGCGCTGGACGCGGCCTTGCAGCGCGATCTGGCCGGCCAACTCAGCTATCGCCGGCCGGAGGGCGGGTTTTTCATCTGGGCGCGGCTGGCAGAGGGCATGGACGCAGAAAGCTTGCAGGGGCCGGCGCGCGCCCACGGCGTCGATGTCCGGCCGGGCGTTCGTTTCTCCGGCCAGGGCGGCCTGCGTGACTTTGTGCGTCTCTGTTTCGCCTACTACGACGAGGCGCAGTTGGTGGAGGGGGTGAGCCGGCTGGCGGCGGCTATCGACGCGGCGTCATAGGCGCTGGTGCAGCGCGGCCAACTGCTGCTGATACTCGAATTTGGGGAGCTGCTGGTACAGGGTCTCGTAGAGCGTCGTGGCCGCGGCCCGGTCGGCCTCCCCCTGGCCCACCCGCCACAGCCAGAAGCGGGCCAGGGCCTGCTGCTCCGGGGCGCCGGCCTCCGCGGCCAACGCACGCAGCCGCGTCAGCGCCGCCTGGCTATCCCCTTCGGCGTGCAGCAGCCGGGCCGCCAAAATCTGCCGCCACAGCAGCTTGTCGGCCAGCCCCATCTCCTGCGCCAGACGCCCTCCCTCATCGACCAAGGCCCGCGCGGCCGCCAGCTCGCCGGCGTCGATCAGCAGCTCGGCCGCATCCAGCAGGGGGCCGACCAGGTAGAAGGGCGCGCCGCGGGAACGCAAGGCCGGGATGGCGGTCAGCAGGTCGGCCAGCGCCTGCTGGCGCTGATGGCCCACAGCCCGCACCATGGCCGCGGCGGCCAGATGGCGCGCCGTCTCCCAGGCGTCGCCGACCTCCTCGGCCAGGCGTTGGGCGCGGGCGAAACAGTCCAGCGCCTCGTCCAGCCGGCCGGCGTCCCACAGGATGCTGCCCCGGTTGCCCAACGCCACCGCCGCGCCCGGCCGATCGCCGGTGGCCGCGGCGTAGTCCAGGTCGTTCTGGTTGTAGGCCAGCGCCTCGGCGTAGCGCCCCTGTTCGCGGCTGAGCAGCGCCAGATTGCCGTCCAGCATGGCCATGCTGGCCTGGTCGCCCACATCCTCGTAGATCTGGCGCGCCTGCGTGGCGTAGGCCAGCGCCTGGTCCAGCCGCTTCTGCTCGAAGGCGATGCCGCCCAGCGTGCGCAGGATTTTCGCCAGGCCCAGACGGTTGTGCAGCCCCTCCTGCAAGCCCTGAGCCTCGTGCAGGCTGGCCTGGGCCGCGCCGTAGTCGCCATGCCGCCACTGCACGATGCCCAGCCGGGTCAGGGCCGTCGCCAGCCGCCGCCGGTCGTCCCGGTCACGAAACGCGGCGCTGGCCTCGGCCAGGCAGCGTTGCGCCAGGTCAAACTGACCGCGGTGCGGCAGCAGCGCGCCCAGCAGGCTCGTCGCCTCCCACCGTGCTTCGGTGTCCTCCCCCTGCCCGGCCAGCGCCAGGGCCTGGTGCAGCCGCTCGAAGGCGGCATCGATCTGGCCGTTGCGGTCGAGAAAATGCGCCAGCCAGGTCAGGACACGGCTGTGCAGGCTGGCGGCATCGTCCCCCTCCACCACCTGAAGCCGCTCCGCCGTCCAGTCCAGCAGTTGGATCGCCTCCTGGACCAGGCCGCTGGAATCGTAGAAGCGCGCCAGGCCATCCAGCCCCTCCCCCAGCTCGGCCAACCAGCCATGCTGGCTGGCCAGCCGCCAGGCCTGGCGGATGTCGTCCAGCCGCCGGCGGATCCGCACCGCCGCCAGATGCGGCTCCGGCCCGACCAGCTCCGGCTCCCTGGCGGCCAGATAGGCCAGGTGATACCGGCTGTGGCGGCGCTGGGCCGCGGCGCGGGCCGCGGCTCGCCATGGCTGTTCCTCCGCCTTCTGCACGGCCAGTTGGCGAATCAGCGAATGGATCTCGTACCAGCCGTTGGCCCGGCGCTGGATCAGCGCGGCATCCAGCAGCGCGGCCAGATCCACCACCGACGCCTCGGCCACGGCCAGTGCCGCCTCCAGCTTGAAGGGGCCGCGGAAGAGCGCCAGATCGGCCAGCGCGCGCTGCATCGCCGCGGTCAACAGCTCCCAGGTGTGCTGCCATGTGACGTACACGCTGCGCTGGCGGGGCGGCACGTCGTGCAGTTCGGTGGCCAGAAACTCGATGCTGCGTTCGATCTCACGCACGATCTCGGCGCAGTCGTAGACCCGCAGCCAGCCGGCCGCCAGCTCCAGCGCCAGCGGCCGGCCATCCACCAACTGGCAGATGCGCAGCACGGCCGGCGCGTCGGCCAGCGCGAGACGGAACGAGTGCTGCACCCGCCGCGCCGCCTGCACGAAGAGCAGCGCGGCCGGGTAGGTCATGGCCTCTTCGGCGCTCACCGCCTGGCGGGGATAGTCCAGCCCGCCCAGTTGCAGCCGCTGTTCGGCGTGCAGGTCCAGCGGCAGGCGCGAGGTAACCAACAGGCTGAGCCCGGGCGCGGCTGTCAGCAGCGCCAGCAGCCAGGCCGTCTCTGCCCTAAGCTGCTCGAAGTTGTCCAGCACCAGCAGCATCCGTTTGGGGCGCAGGAAGTCGATCACCTGCGTGCCCACCTCCGCGCTCTGGTGCAGCTCGATGGCCAGCGCATTGGCCAGCGCGGCTGGCAGAAACTCGGCCGATTCGACGCTGGCCAGCGGCGCAAAAAGGATGCCATCGGCGAAACGGCGGGCAGTGAGGCTGTGATCCTCGGCTGCCGTCCGCGCGGCCTCGATGGCCAGGCGCGTCTTGCCCACGCCCCCCAGGCCGGTCAGGGTCAACAGCCGGCAGGCCGGGTCCAGCAGCCGCTCCCGCAGCGCAGCCAGTTCCATCTCCCGGCCCACCAGCGGGGTGAACTGGGCGGGAAAGCCGGTCAGCCGGACCGGTTTGACGGCCGCCGGCTGGAGGTCTCCCGCGACGATGCGCCGGAAGAGGGCGCTGGTCTCCGGGTCCGGCTCGATGCCCAGCTCGTCGGCCAGAACACGGGCGCAGCTTTGATACCAGGCCACGGCCGCGCCGCGCTGGCCGCTGGCCGCCAGCGCGGCCATGCCCTGGCGGTAGGCCTCCTCGCGAAAGGGGTCCATCTCCACCTGGCGCGCGGCGCACAGGAAGGCCCGCTCGTAGTCCCCCCGCGCCTCGTGGGCGGCTGCCAGGGTGTGCAAGGCGCCGATGCACTGATGCGCCAGCCGCTCCCGTTGCATCAACAGCCACTCTTCGAAGGGGGGCGCGTCGGCCAGCCCAAAGCCGGCCAGCAGCTCGCCGCGATAGCGCGCGGCCGCGCGCTCCAGGCTCTGCACGCAGGCCGGGCACAGGCCGGCGTCGCCATGATGATGGGCCGCGACCTGGGCCAGCTCAGCCTGGAAGCGGGCCACATCCAGGGTCAGGGCGGCGGCATCGAGCCTGATTTGACCCCCCTGGGTGTGCAGCAGCGCCTCGGCCGCGCCCGGCGACGTTTTGTCCAGCGCCTGGCGCAGCCGGTGCAGCGTCAGTCGCAGGTTGTTGGCCGCGCTTTCGTCGGTCGCTTCCGGCCAGAGCAGCGCGGCCAGCGAGCTGCGCGCGTGCGCCCGGTTGGCCTCCATGGCCAGCCAGGCCAGCAGGCCGCGCGCCTTGTTGCTGCGGAAATCCTGCACCGCGCGCCCGTCCAGCGTGGCGGCGAAGGTACCAAGGATGTCGAGGGTCAGATGGGTCATGGTTGAGGCCTGATTATAGAATGCCGGGACGAAAATCACAAGCACGAAGGGGACGAAGGCGCGAAGGGGCGCTGGATCACGAAGGCGCGAAGGGGCGCGAAGTCTTAGTAACTGTCCAAAATTAACTTGGGTGTGTTTGAAATGAGTTGGTTAGCGTAGGTCGATTGCGAAGCACCCCGGAGTGGGGAAGCGGGT
>JACSRL010000592.1 GCA_014879765.1 Anaerolinea sp.
GCTCGGGCCGGTCTCCGACCGATCCCACCTGCTCGGGCCGGTCTCCGACCGAGCTCATCTGCTCGGGCCGGTCTCCGACCGAGCCCGCTGTTTTCATCCACAGCTGCGCGGCCCAGCCCATGGATGGCTGTTTCCGTCATCGCGCACCTGCGGCGTGTTCTTCCACCAGCCAGGGCGCGTGGGTATGCACCGGCTTCTTGGCCTCGGCGCTGACAATCTGCGTCAGCACGATCAGCGCGGCCCAGAAGAACATCTCGCTGCCGGGGATCCACATCAGAATGCCGGCGATCATCTGATCGGCCATCACCGACAGGCCCATCAGCCGCGGCACATTCACGTAGTGCTCATAGATGGGCGAGGGGGAAAAGGCGATCACCACGCCGATGATGACGTTGACCGGCACCACCGAGATGGTGTAGATGATGCGCTGGGCCGCGGACATGGTGCGGTGCAGGCGGGGCGCCACGCCCAGAATGTGCCACCAGAGCAGCATGGTGGTGATGAAGAAGGAAAGATGCTGCAAGTCATGCACGAACTGATTGCGCAGCACCAGGTTGTAGAGCAGCGGATCATGCCAGATGATCAGGCAGATCACGTAGAGCAGCCAGACGATGCCCGGCGACGTGAGCTTGACCAACACCCGCCGCCAGACCGACTGGCCACTGAGCACCGCGCTGACGGGGCGCCGCGCCGGCCGCGGCAGGCCCCACATCAGCACCGGGAAGGGATTGCCGATCAGCAGCAGCGGCACGGCGACCATGGTCAGCAGCAGGTGCTGGCTCATGTGCATGAAGAAGAGCTGGCTGCTGAGCACATCCACCGGCGACATCAGCGCCACGGCGATGGACGCCAGGCCGGCCCAGTAGGCGGCCAGCCGCCAGCCGGCCGCCAGCGGGCGGCGCTCGGCCGGCGATGGCTGGGATGCAGGCATGGGCAGGGCGCGCAGGCGCAGCCAGCCGCGCAGATAGATCAGCGCGGCCAGCCCCAGCACGAAGATCACCTCCGGCCGGAGATCCCAGGAGAGCAGAAGCGCCCGTGTCATGTCAGCCGTTCACCCGGTCAATGCCCGGTTACCTTCATGCCCACGCCGATCAGATAGATGGCCGGGTAGAAGAAGACCCACACCAGGTCGACGTAGTGCCAATAGATGGCGGTGGCCTCGACGCCCCAGTGTTTTTCCGGGGAGAAATGGCCCTTGCGCCCCAGGTTCCAGACCAGCATCAGCAGCACCAGCCCGCTGAGCACGTGCAGGGCGTGCATGCCGGTCATGCCATAGAGCACAGCGCCGAAGACGCCGTCGGTGGGGCTGATGTGACGGCCCAGCACGAGCTGGCCGTCCACCGTCTTCCAGCCCCATTCGAAGACCAGTACGCCCAGCAGGAAGATCAGCCCCATCAGCGTGGTCAGCAAGATCGAGCGCGAGAAGGTCTTGCGGTCATCGTTGGCGATGGCCACCTCGGCCCGGTTCATGAAGAAGCTGCTCAGCAGCAGCACCGCCGTGATGGCCAGCGGGATGATCTGGTAGCCGATGGTCAGCGGGCCGATGACGGTGTCTTCCATGGAGGGACGGGTGTTGCCCCACAGGTAATAGCGCGCCACCAGCAGGCCGCCGAAGAGGAAGGATTCCGACAGGAAGAAGAGCCAGAAGCCCATGCGGTTGCGTCGGGTCTGGATTTGATAGGATTCAGCGACGGCAGTCATCAGTGCGCCTCCTCAGTTCGCCAGACGGCGGTGATGTGCATAAAGAAGACCATGATCAGGGCCGCCTTCAGGATGATGATGACAAACATCAGGGCGACCGAGCCCAGCGCAGCCAGGTAGAACTCGACGATGGTCAGCAGGGCCAGGCCCAGCAGGACGGCGAGACCGGTGCGGAAGGCGCTCTTGCGCCGGGGGGTGAGCCGGGCGTAGTCGGGCCCGCGCGCGGGGACGGCGGCCGCCTGGGCGGCCGCGGCCGCCTTGGCCATGGCCGCGTCGCCAGGCATGATCTTGGCCAGCAGCCAGGCGCCAACCAAGACCGCGCCGCCCACCACCAGCGGCAGAGCGATAAAGACCAGGAAAAGATTTTCCATGCGTGATACTCCTTAGCCCGTGGGTTGAGTAGGCGTCTGCGCCGTATCGAAACCCTCCGGTGTCTCGTGGGTTGAGTAGGCGTCTGCGCCGTATCGAAACCCTCCGGCGTCTCGTGGGTCGCTCAGTCGCCGCCAGTCATGGTGGGCGCAAACTGCACGTAGATGGATCCGGGCTTGCCGTAGTCATACGGCTCGCCGACGACGATGGGGGTGGCGGCGTAGGTCATCTCAGGCATGGGCGAGGGCACCTGCCACTCCAGGCCGCGCGAGCGCCAGGGATTCGCCCCAACGCGCTGGCCTCGTCGTGAAAGCACGAAGAGGTTGATCATCATGATCACCACCGAGGTGAAGATCACAAAGCCGGCGATGGTCACCATCATCTGCGCGGTGCCGATATCCAGCCCGACTTCGTAGGTGGCGATGCGGCGGCGCATGCCGTGCATGCCCACGAAGATCTGGCCCAGGCTCATCACCCAGAAGGCCGGCGTCATCAGCCAGAAGTGCAACTGGCCCAGCCGTTCGTTGTACATGCGCCCCGTGGCCTTGGGGAACCAGTAGTACAGCGCGGCCAGGAAGGGGAAGATGAAGCCGCCGAACATGGTGGCGTGGAAGTGGCCCACCACGTAGTAGGTGTCGGTCAGGTTCAGGTCAGTGGCGACGGTGCCCAGCGGCGGCCCGGTCAGCCCGCCGATCAGAAAGACGGAGATCGCGCCCAGGGCGAAGAGCATGGGGGTCTTGTACTCGATGCGCCCGCCCCACAGGGTGCCCAGCCAACTGAAGAACTTGACGCCGGTGGGCACGGCCACCAGCAGGGTGGACATCATAAAAGGCACCCGCAGGTAGTTGCTCATGCCGGAGACGAACATGTGGTGCGCCCAGACCAGGAAGCCCACCAGGGCGATGGCCATGCTGGACATGGCGATCCACTTGTAGCCGAACAGCGGCTTGCGTGCGAAGACCGGCAGCAGCTCGCTGATGATGCCCAGGCCGGGCAGCACGAAGAGGTAGACCGCCGGGTGGGAGTAGAACCAAAACATGTGCTGAAAGAGGATGGGATTGCCGCCGCCGGCCCATTTGTCCACCTCGTTCCAGACCGGGCCGCCGGGATCGAAGAAGCCCATGCCCAGGATGCGCTGCACCAGCACCATCAGAAAGGAGAGGCCGATGAACTGGGTGGCGGTGAGCTGGATGATGGCCGTGGCAAAGGCTGACCAGACGAAGACCGGCATGCGGAAGAGGCTCATGCCGGGGGAGCGCATGGTCATAGTGGTGACCATGATGTTCAACGAGCCCAGGATCGAGGAGAGGCCGATGAAGAAGACGCCCAGGAAGAAGTACTGGACGCCCAGCGGCGCGTGCGCGCTCAGCGGCGGATAGCCGGTCCAGCCGGTGTTCCAGCCGCCGATGACCATGGCCGTGCAGAGCAGGATGGCGCCTGGCACGTTGATCCAAAAGGCGAAGGCGTTGAGCCGGGGGAAGGCCATGTCGTTGGCGCCGATCATCAGTGGCACCAGGTAGTTGGACATGCCGCCCACGCCCAGCAGAATGCCGCCAATCATGATCATGCCGTGGGCGCTGATCATGGTGTTGAACACGTCCGGCGGCAGGAAGTTGAGCTCCGGCTGCGCCAGTTGCAGGCGGAAGATCATGGCCAGCGTGCCGCCCACGCCCAGCAGCAGAACGCCGGTGATGGCGTACTGCACGCCGATCACCTTGTGGCTGTAGTCCACGCTGAAGTAGCGGGCCCATTCAGGCGTGCCGGGAATGCGCGCGCCGTGGATGAAGGGGGTTTCGCTGCCCCGCGCCCACTTGAGCCAGTCGGAGACGGCGCCGACGCCGATCATAAAACCGACGGTAAAGAAGATGCCGGCCACGACCACGGCTGGCTCGTAGGCGGCCAGCCCGGTCACGTTGGGGTTCCATTGCGGCGGCAGGCCCAACAACAGCCGGCCGCCGATCACCAGGGCAAACCCGAACAGCCAGCCCAGAATGCCGCCGAAGACACCTTGGACAAGCCCTAGCTTGAGTACTCGCATCGCGGGTTCCTTCCTTAAAGAAGTCGTGTCGTAACTGCTCAGGCTCGGCATTAGAAACCGGGTTTTTGTCTTGCAGACCAAGGTCATGGCGCCATGA
>JACSRL010000476.1 GCA_014879765.1 Anaerolinea sp.
GGAGACCGGCCCGAGCGGGTGGGCGGCGGAAGCAGATCAGCGGGCACGGTCGGAGACCGGCCCGAGCGGTAGTTTCCAGGCCGGGGTCTGGCGCGACGCGGACGAGTCCCGCCAATGGCAGCAAACGGTTGGCCAGCTCTGGCTCGAGCTGGCGCGCGGCTACGTGTGGAGCGCGCAGTACGAGCGCTGCGCCGTTGTGGCCCGCCAGGTGATTGCCATCGGGCACGAAATCGCCGATCCTGTCCTGGTCGCGGGGGGTGGTCTCGAACTGGGCCGCGCACTGTGGCGATTGGGGGATTATCAGGCCGCACGCAGTGCCCTGGAAGACCTGCCACCTTTGCCAGCCCGACAGGCATGGATCGAAACCCAGATCGAAAACACTCTGGGCAATATCCACTACGCTCAGGGCGCGCTGGACGAGGCTGAGATTCATTACCGCCATGCCCTGGCCATTCAGAGACAGGCCGGCGTCTGGAGCAACCGGGTGCAGGTGCTCAACAACCTGGCCACCATCGCCGCCCTGCGCGGGCAGCTTGAGGCGGCGCAAGGGCTCTTTCTCGAAGTGCTGGCAGCCTCCCGGCAGTTCAACCAACAGTTCTTCCAGATCCCTGTCTTCCTGAACCTGGGGCTGTGTTCCTGCGCCCTGGGGCAGTACGTCGCGGGTGAAGCCCACTTGCATCAGGCGCTGGAACTGTCAAATCAGATCCGCAACCGCCAGAACGAAACCGATATCCTGCTGGGTCTGGCGCAGCTTTATCGTTCTCTCGGCCACCACGCGGCCAGCCGCGAGTACTTGCAGCGGGCCCTGGAACTGTGCCGTCAGAGCGGCGAAAAGAATGTCATGGCCGAGGCGCTGATGCAGTCCGCGCTGCTTCATCTCGTCCAGGGCAACCTGGCTGAGGCGCACCAGGCCAGCCAGGAGAGCGCCAGGCTGATCCAGGAGCTGGGCCCGACAGTCATCGCGCTGGACATCGCCATCACCAGCGGCTACTGCTGTCTGGCCTTGAGCGACGAGGCCGGCGCGCACGCGGCCTTCAGCGCCGGCCTGGCCATCAGTCAGGCTGTGGGCAACCCGCTCAAGCGGATCGAGGCCCAGGCGGGGCTGGCGCGCATTCAGCTCGATCGGGGCGAGCTGGATGCCGCGGCCGCGCGGCTGGAGGAGCTCTGGCAACAGATCGAATCACAGGAGAGCCTGATGGGGGCCGTCTTGCCCTACGAGCTCTACTGGCTGATCGCTCAAAGCCTGGCTGAGCTGGACGACCCGCGCGCCCAGTCGCTGCTTAGCCAGGCCGGCGCGCTGATCCAGGCCCAGGCCGAAGCCATCCCCGATCCACTGACCCGTCAGGATTTCGTGCAGCAGCCCATCTGCCAGCGCATTCTCGCGCCGCGCGTCGCCGGAAATCCCTAACCCATGCGCAGCGCCTCCCTTCGCGCGCTGCCAGGACACCAGGCCCATGAACATCGAACACACCACCATTCGCAGCAACGGCATCGACCTGCACGTGGCCCAGGCCGGCCCGGCCGACGGGCCGCCGCTGATCCTGCTGCACGGCTTTCCCGAATACTGGGGCGGCTGGGCGAAGCAGATCCCGGCGCTGGCCGCGGCCGGCTATCGCGTCTGGGCGCCCGACCAGCGCGGCTACAACCTGAGCAGCAAGCCGGCCGGCCTGCGCGCCTACGACATCGACCAGCTGGCCAGGGACGTGCTGGGGCTGATGGACGCCACCGGCCATCAGCAGGTGCGGCTGGTGGGGCACGACTGGGGCGCGGCCGTGGCCTGGTGGGTGGCGGGGCATCATCCGCAGCGGCTGAGCCACCTGGCCATCCTCAACGTGCCGCATCTGGCGGTGATGTTCGGCGCCGTCTGGCGCTCCTGGGCGCAGATGCGGCGCAGTTGGTACATCTTTGCCTTTCAGCTTCCCCGCCTGCCCGAGGCCAGCCTGCGGCGCAACAACTGGACCAACGCCATCCGCGCGCTCAAGGGCAGCGCCCGCCGCGGCACGTTCAACGATGCGGAGATCGAGCAGTACCGCGCCGCCTGGTCGCAGCCGGGCGCGATCACCGGCATGGTCAACTGGTACCGTGCGGCCAGCCGCAGCCAGCGCAAGCTGGCCAGCCTGGGACGCATCCGCGTGCCGACGCTGATGATCTGGGGCGCGCACGACATCGCTCTGGGCCGGGAGCTGGCCCAGCCCAGCATCGACCAATGCGACCGCGGCCGGTTGGTCTTCATCGAAGAAGCCGGCCACTTCGTGCAGCACGAGGAGCCGGAGCGGGTGAATGAGCTGTTGGTGGAGTTTCTGAGACTGTGACAGATTCGCAACCGACCTGCGACATGGCAGTTAGCGTGGTTCACACAGTTGTGCTAAGATAGCGCCCATCGACGCACAAATGGACGTTTCGTTGGAGGCCAACCATGACTCTTGAGTTGAGTGAGATGGTGTTACCTGCCCAGGCGGAAGTCAGGATTCAATTCAGTTTGACAGCTCAGGTGAACATCACAGACTACACGGCCCAGCGTCAAGTGAGCAAGCTGCTCCTGGACCATGCAGGCAACCTTCTCTACGGTGAACAGCCTACGCTGGTCGCCGGAAGACGGCTTCTGTGGCGTGTGCCGGTCTGGCTTGCTTCGCCGCGCACTGGGCCTGTCGGTCAGGTAGGCGTCCTCGATGTAGACGCACAAACCGGAGAGATTCTCTACAACCAGGCCGCCTTGGATGAGCTTGCGGAGCGTGGCAATGCCCTGGCTCGACGTACCTTTCATACCACAAACTGAAGATAGTTGGTGCGTACCGGCTTGCGTCGCCATGGTAGCGGCATTCAGCGGCGAGGCTCTGACGCAGGAGGATATTGCCCGCTGGTTGGGTACGACCGACATCGGCACCCCTGCGAGCCGCATCCAGCACATGAGCCGGCGGGGGTTCGAAGTGGTTTATCGCCAGGGTTCGCTTGATGAGGTACAGAGCTGGCTCGCGATGGGCCTCCCGTGTATCCTGTTCGTGCGGACTGGGGAACTTTCCTATTGGGAGTATGACACCCCGCATGCCGTGGTCCTGATCGGGATCGACGACGCTGAGGCGGTTGTGCTTGATCCTGCCCACGAGCGGTTTCCGATAAGGATCACTCTGGCAGAACTCATGTTGGCATGGTCTGAGCTGGGGTATTCTTTTGCAGTCGTGCATTGAACGGTGCGCCGTATGAAGGCATTGATCCTGAAACGCCTCGCCTCCCTCAACGACAACCCCGCGCCTTTGCAGCCTATCGAACTGCCCGACCCGACGCCGGGGCCGGGCGAGGTGTTGCTGCGCGTGCTGGCCTGCGGCGTCTGCCACACGGAGCTGGACGAGATCGAGGGGCGCACGCCGCCGTCCACCCTGCCGATGATTCCGGGCCATCAGGTGGTGGGCCGCGTGGCCGCGCTGGGAGCGGGCGCCGGCCGCTTCGTCCTGGGTCAGCGGGTGGGGGTGGCCTGGATCTTCTCGGCCTGCGGGGACTGCCCGGCCTGCCTGGCCGGCGACGAGAACCTTTGCCCGCACTTCCGCGCGACTGGCCGCGACGCGCCCGGCGGCTACGCCGAGCTGATGGCCGTTCCCGAAGCCTTCGCCTACCCCATCCCTGACCTGTTCTCCGACGTGGAGGCCGCGCCGCTGCTCTGCGCCGGCGCCGTGGGCTATCGCGCGCTGCGCCTGGCCAATCTGGCCGACGGCCGGCCGCTGGGCCTGACCGGCTTCGGCGGCTCCGGCCACCTGGTGCTGCGGCTGGCGCAGCAGCTCTACCCTCGCTCGCCGGTCTGCGTCTTCGCCCGCAGTCCGCAGGCGCGCGCCTTTGCCCTGGAGCTGGGCGCGGCCTGGGCTGGCGACACGGGCGACACGCCGCCGCAGCCGCTGGCCGCGGTCATCGACACCACGCCAGCCTGGAAGCCGGTGATCGCGGCGCTGGCCGCGCTGGCCTCCGGCGGCCGGCTGGTGATCAACGCCATCGGCAAGGAGGAGGGGGACAAAGCTGAGCTGCTGCGGCTGGACTATCCACAGCATCTGTGGCTGGAGAAGGAGATCAAGAGCGTAGCCAACGTCACGCGACGGGATGTGGCCGAGTTCCTAACCCTGGCCGCGCAGATCCCCATCAAGCCTGAGGTCGAGGTCTATCCGTTGCAAGAGGCAAACCGGGCGCTGTTCGACCTGAAGACCAAGCACGTGCG
>JACSRL010000119.1 GCA_014879765.1 Anaerolinea sp.
GGCCGTTGCGCAGACGAAAACCATGCCCGCACGAGAAAAACCCGATTTCTGTACGACTGGCTGAGCAGTTACGAGGCGGATTATAGCATATCTGGCCGGTCGTGGCGAGTTGCCAAGGGGAACAGCCTTCCAGCCGGCAACGTCTACAGCCTGCGCTTCCACGACGCCGGCCGCCGCGCGCCGTCGCAGGGTCGACCTGATCCTGCGCTGATGGAAGCCGAGGAGAAGGATATCCTTGTTTACCCTTGACACGTTGCGCTGCAAGGCGCTGATTCTCTTGCCGCTGGCCGCTGCTATGCTGCTGCTAAGCGCCTGCCGGCGCGGCGAGACGCCGCCCGCGCCGCCGGCAACGCCGGCCGCCGTGACGGAAACACCGTCCGACACGCTTTCCCCTCTGGCCACCGACAGCGCCGTCTTCTTGCCGCAGATCGCGCTGGGCGCCGGCCAGGAAACCGCGACGCCCACGGCCGCAGCGCCCACCCTGGCCGCCACCGCCACCCTCACGCCGACCTTGCCCCCTGCGCCGGCCGCCACGCCCACCCCGAAGCAAATGTCACTGGTCGATTGGCCGGCTATGACGCTTCAGGAGTGGCCGCGGCCAGCCAATGACAATGGCCTCTGCCTGCACAACACGGCCGTGGCCTACAACGACGAGGCCGACATCGACCTGCAGATCAGCCGCCTGCAATCGATGAATATGCGCTGGACGCTGATCCACTACGGCGACGAGCAGCAACTGCTGCGGGCGGCGCCGCGCTACCGCGATGCGGGCATCACCGTGGTTTGGCGCAAAAACGTGCGCTCCTTCGACCGCTACTACGACTGGGGGCGGGACGTGCAGTTGCTGCTGGACATGGGCGTGCCGCCCTACATGCAGCTCTACAACGAGCCAGAACTGCCGGCCGAATGGGATGGCCAGCCCATCGACCAGCAGCTCTTTCTGGACAACCTGATGCTGGCCGTGGAACAGACCTACAACGCCGGCGGCTACGTCGGTTTGCAGTTTGTCAGCGATGACTGGCTGCGGGCCGCGCTGCGCGAGATCAAAGCGCGCGGCGGCGAGCAGGTCTTTCAGCGCATGTTCCTGGTCCCGCACCCCTACGGCCTGAACCATCCGCCCGACTACACGGCCGACCCCAACGGCGTGCTGGGCTTTCTGCACCAGGCGCGCATCGTCGAAGCTGAGATCGGCTTCACGCCGCCCATGATCGCGGGCGAGGGGGGCTGGAAGTGGAACGCCACCGATGACCGCAACTTCCCCCCCATCGACGCTCAGTTGCATCGCGACTATCACGTGGAGCTGTTCAACTGGTTCCGCAGCGGCGTGCTCTCCAACGGCGAGCCGCTGCCCGACGAGCTCTTTGCCTTCTGCCCCTGGCTGCTCTCCGACCGCGGCGACGACAGCGCCTGGTTCGACAGCTTCGCCGGCGAGCGCACGCTGACCATCGAGGGGGTGAAGGCGATACCGGCGTTCGAGCGGCGATTCAGCTGGGAGTAGGAAAGGGGTAGGCACGCTGACAAGGAAACAAGGGAAAGGATGGACGCGGCAGGCAGCGTAAGGACGTGCAGGGAAGGGTTCAAGCGGCGATAGTCTTTCAACGGGCGGCATCTGGCGCATAGGCTGCGTATGTCACCCAGCCTATGCGCCAGTATTTGTCTATAGCTACAAGGCATCAGCGACAGACACCGGGCGGACAGTCGTACGTTGGCGTAGATGTTGGCAAAAGACCGGGGGTTGGCGTTGGTGTCTTTGTCCCGATAGGGGTGCGAGTCGGCGTCGGTGTTGCCGTAACCACCGGCGTGATGGTCGGTGTGAACGTAGGCGTCCGGGTCGGAGTGCGAGTTGACGTTGATGTTGCACCCTGCGTTGGCGTAGGCGTCCGGGTCGGAGTGCGAGTTGGCGTTGGTGTTGCACCCTGCGTTGGCGTAGGCGTCCGGGTCGGAGTGCGAGTTGGGGTCGGGGTTGCGCCCTGCGTTGGCGTAGGTGTTCGGGTCGGGGTGCTCGTGGGCGTTGCAGGGATGGCCGGCACAACGTTGGAAGAAACCCAATCGGTCAAGCAGGTGTTGGGATTGCAGTTGCTGTCCAAACCGGCGCGCACCCGGTATTGATATGACGAACCAGGCAACGCGCCAGCGTGGTTAATCTGAGTTGTGTTGCCAGGGTAGCAGTTGAGAAATGTCCATGCGCCGCCGTTTACGCTATATTGGACGCGGTACTGGCCTTCGTTGTTGGCATTGTCCTGCCAGGTAATGCGGATGTCGCCGCCAACGCGCGTCGCTTGAACATTGCTTGGCGCCAGGATAGGAGGAATGCCGTGTTGTGTATAGGTGTTCCACTGTAGCCTACCCCGGAGAAGGAGCTCCCATTGGTGGAAGCCAACACCGAAAACCAGTCGTTGTTCGCCTCAGTGTCCAGCCAATAGTCAAAGCCCAGCGTAGCATCGGTGGCCCCCACCAAGCTAAACGGTCCGTAAGTCATCGAGCTTCCCGCGTTGTGAGGATAATTGTTGTATTGAGGATCAAGGCCGCTGGGGCCGGCGCGGTTGGTCCAGGCGTCCGTGTCACCCTGATACTGAGGCGCCCGGGTGTCGTCAGGACCCCAGACGCTGGCGTGTTTCCCCGAATCGTACGTCAAACGCCAATAGGTATGCCAACTGTTGTGGTCGAACGTCTCCCACACCACCGTCTCCCACCCATCTGGGGAACGGTCCAACTCTGGATGGATGGCGCCAAGCGGAACCTGTGGGTCGCCCACCACCGGAGCGGCTTCCCATGCTACGGCCTGGGGATCCAGCTCCACCGCCACCAATTGGCTGATCTCGACTGGCTCCTCTGAGGCCTGACCGTCTTTGTCAGGCGCCAGAGGGGCGGCAGCGGTCGCATCATCGGGCGTAGATGGCTTGGTTGCAGTTGGCTCATCGGCCTGCGCCGCAGCTAGGGGCACGGCTGGAACGCGCAAGGCGCCCGCGAGCAAACCAGCGCCAAATAAACTGACTGCCAACACCAACAGCATCCCACGTGATCGTTTGGACATGATTCCACCTCCTCAGGGTCATGTTGCCCGCTAGCGCGCCCAGCGCGGAATGTAGAACTGCAGATCGAGCATGTCCAACTTTCCAACGACGGTATGGCCATCCGTTGGGTCACGTTCGTTTACCCAGGCATATAGCTGGTTCGATCCATTGTCTGCGACATCCAGAGTAATACGGAAGGTGTAGGTTTGTCCTTCGCTCAGGGTCCCTACCCACCTCATAGATCTATCGAACGCCTGGGCCTCTTCAGGGATAGAGAAGAAAGACATGATGTTTTCGCCGTTGGCCGAAATCCGTGGATTTCCTGTGCTCAGACCCCCGTTGAAGCCGCCGAAACCAACCTCAACGTTGGTCAGATCAATGTGCGGCGCCACGGCGTACGTCACCTCGGTCAAGCCATCGGCTGTCAGCGGACCGCTGAGCTTCAATTCAGTGTCTACCAATTCAGGTTTTTCCGGATACGCACCCAAGGAACTGGCGCTCTTCCACGTATTCTCGGGCGGGCTCTTGCTGACCCATGTATCGTCACCTTCAACGATGATGTGAAAGCTGTCGCCGCCGCCGTGGCGTGTAGTCAGTTGCCCCTGGTAATAGGACTCTTTGTACCCACCGCTATAAATGACGTAATAGCCGTTCTCGACCACCTGGGCTGTGGTCGAGAACACGTAGTGCTGCCCAACCTCGACGCTCGGGATGGTCCACTCGGTGGCCCCGCTCAACGTTTCGACGCCGGCCGGCAGCATGATGTTGGCTTTGACATCGGTGATAGGTTCCGAGGAGGTGATGTCCAGGGTGAACACGACCGGTTTGCCGATGGCCGGCTCACCTGCCAGCGTGAGACGGGCGCGAATGGGGGACGACGCTGGTGTACAACCAACTGCCAACAGCGCCAGCAAACCAAACGTTACCGCCAGAAACAACGAAAGCCAACGAAAACGAGCTAACATAGCGACCCTCCTTCTTGCTGCGCACCAACTGCGCCATGGTTACACGGAGCTGGCATGGCCGGCGTTCACCGCCCATAAGGCATACAAAAACGCCGCACGCAGGGCGTTCACCCGGTCGTGCGGCGGCACAAACTATCTCTCCGGCCATCGAGCGGCCGGCTCGTTGCTGGATCACGTCCCCCGCAAGGGAGATCCTGCGGGGGGGGGGAGGGGG
>JACSRL010000278.1 GCA_014879765.1 Anaerolinea sp.
GACGCTGACGTGGACGGAAGCCATATCCGCACCCTGCTGCTGACCTTCTTCTTCCGCTACATGGAACCGCTGATCGCCGACGGGCACTTGTACATCGCCCAGCCGCCCCTTTACCTGCTCAAGGCCGGCAAGGAGGAGCACTACGTCTACTCCGACGAGGAGAAGGACCGGGTGCTGAAACGGCTGGCCGGCAAGAAGGTGGTCATCCAGCGCTACAAGGGCCTGGGCGAGATGAACGCCGAGCAGCTCTGGGATACCACCATGAACCCGGAGAAGCGCACCCTGTTGCAGGTGACCATCGAGGATGCGGCCGCGGCCGACCGCACCTTCGACATGCTGATGGGCTCAGCCGTGCCGCCGCGCAAGCGTTTCATCCAGACCCACGCCAAGCAGGTGCGCAACCTTGACGTGTGATCGACGCAGGAAACCGTTCCCCCGTCGGACGTGGATTGAGTAGGCCGCCGTATCGAAATCCACAGGCCCGTACCCGACGCAGGAAACCGTTCCCCCGTCGGACGTGGATTGAGTAGGCCGCCGTATCGAAATCCAAAGGCCCGTACCCACACACCTTCTCCAGTGCCATGACACACTCCGATCTTTCATCAGCTCCCGCGAGTTCCCCTGAATCTCGTTCTGCGGTGACGACTCTGGTCGAAAACCTGCTGGCCGGCAACCGCCGCGCCCTGGCGCGCGTGATCACGTTGATCGAAAACGACCGCGCAGAGACGCACGACGTCCTGGCCGCGCTCTATCGCAGCACCGGCCGCGCCCACATCATCGGCATCACCGGCTCCCCCGGCGCGGGCAAGTCCACCCTGGTCAATGCCCTGGCCAAGGCCTATCGCCAGCGCGGCTACACCGTGGGTATCATCGCCGTGGATCCCACCAGCCCCTTCACCGGCGGCGCGCTGCTGGGCGACCGGGTGCGGATGCGCGACCTGAGCGGCGACCCCGGCGTCTTCATCCGCTCCATGGCCACCAGGGGCAGCCTGGGTGGACTGGCGCAGGCCACGGCCGATGCGATCCTGGCTCTGGACGCGGCCGGCTTTCAGCGGGTTCTGGTGGAGACGGTGGGCGTCGGCCAGGCTGAGGTAGACATCGCCAGCACCGCACACAGCACCGTCGTGGTCGAGGCGCCCGGCATGGGCGACGAGGTGCAGGCCATCAAGGCTGGCATCCTGGAGATCGCCGACATCCTGGCCGTCAACAAAGCCGACCGCGATGGGGCAAACCGCACCGTCACTGCGCTGCACATGGTGCTGGGCAGCGGCGGACCCTCGATGCGCCAGGTGTTGCACCACGGCCAACTGCTGGATGCCGGCCTGCCCGCGCCGGCGGTCGATGCGGGCTGGACCCCGCCGATCATCAAGACCATCGCGCTGCGCGACCAGGGCATCGACGAGCTGTTGGAGGCGATCGAGCAGCATCGCAGCCATTTGCAGGCCAGCGGCGAGCTGCAGCGGCGGGAGGAAGACCGGGCGCGCACCGCCCTGATTCGCATCCTGCAGGCGGCTGTCTTGCAGCGTCTGCAAGCGGCCATGCCCGCCTGGCAGTTGCGGCAACTGGTGGCCGACGTGGCCGGCCGGGAGCTGGATCCCTACAGCGCGGCCGACCGCCTGCTGCCGGCCGTCTTGTCAGCCCAATGAATTGGGTGTGTGCGGCGCGCCGCGCCTGGGCGATGTGATTCGCCGCATCCATGCCGGCCGATCCGCAAGAAAGTTATTCGAAGAATGAATGCACAGACAAAACCGACGACCCTTGAAATGCTGCCCAGCGCAGGCGTCAGGCAGCACCGCACGCGCGGCCGGCGCACGTTGGCCTGGCTGTTGCTGGCCGCCGCGCTGAGCCTGGCCGCCTGCGGCGGCAATCAGCCGGCTGAGCCGACGGCCATTGCCCAGGCTGCACCGGCCACAGCAGAAGCGACGGCCACCGCCCTCCCCACGCCCACCGCTTCGCCCACGCTCACGGCTTCGCCCACGCTCACGGCTTCGCCGACGCCCAGGCCCACAGACACCCCGACGCCCACCGCGACCCCGGAGCCGGCGGTCGGCCGGCCGCCGGCCAGCCCGGACATCGTCTATGTGGGCAATCCGACCACCCCCGACGGCGATCCGCAGGTCAATCTCAGCTTCGACGTCCAGGGCGACCCCGCGCAGTTGATGAAGATCCTCGACATCCTGGATCGCTACGGCGTGCGCACGACCTTTTTCATGCAGGGTGAATGGATGCAGCAGTACCCTGAGGCCACGCAGGAGATCGCCCGCCGCGGCCATGAGCTGGGCAATCACTCCTGGACGCATCTGAACTTCAGCGAGATGAGCGCCGAGGCGGTGGCCAAGGAGCTGAATGACACCGAGGCGTTGGCTCAGGAGCTGACCGGCCAGACCACCAAGCCCTACTTCCGCCCGCCCTTTGGCTCGCGCAGCCCCGTCAGCCTGCAGACGGCCTTCGAACAGGGCTACACCACCATCATCTGGACCTATGGCGCGGACGAGTGGCGCGACGGCGCGACCGCGCAGAGCGTTTTCGACAACGTCTACGGCAACAAGGCGCCGGGCGCGCTCTATTACACCCACACCGACCGGCAGATCATCATCGACGCGCTGCCGCGCATCATCGAGGCCTTCCAGGCCGACGGCTTCAGGTTGGTGACGGCTGGCGAGATCCTGATGCCGCCGGCCGGGCAGTGAAGCTGACCACGGACGGGATGTGACCTGATGGCAAGCCTGACCGATCCTGCGCCGGAGGCCGGCGAAAAGGGCGCGCACCAGTTGCCCGGCATGCAGGATGCCGTGCGACTGCTGGCCAATCTGCGCGCCAGCATGGCCCACCACGAGCTGGTCGAGGGCAAGCGGCTTTCGCCGCTGATCGCCTATCTCAGCGCGTGGCAGTCGCTTCGGCTGAGCCGGACCCACGCCGACATGCTGGCCGACCCGCGCTTCAGCCTGGGCTGCCGCTTCTTTTTGGAGGACATCTACGCGCCCAGGGACTTCAGCCAGCGCAACTACGACGGCCACCGCATCTACAACTTCATGAACCGTTTCCTGCCCGAGGCGACGCTGGCGCCGTTGGCCATGGCGCTGGAGGTCAACTCCCTGACCCAGCAGCTCGATCTGGCGCTGGCCGAGGCGATGCGCAATCACCTGGGGGTGGAAGACCGTTTCGACCGCGCCCAGTACGAGGAGGCCTATCGTCTGTGCGATAACTACGATGTGCGCATGCGGCAGATCAAGCTGATCGTCACCGTGGGCCAACAGTTGGAGCGGGTGCGGCGGGTGCCCTTCATCCAGGCCACCCTGCGCGTGGCGCGTCGGCCCGCCACGCAGTTGGGCTGGTACGAGATGCAGGATTTTCTGGAGCGCGGCTACCTGGCCTGGAAATCGATCCGCCAGCCGGAAACCTTTCTGGCCAACATCGGCCAGCGGGAAACGGCGATCCTCGATCGCATTTACGGTCTGCCCGGCGGCGCGTCCGATGCCAATCCTTTTCTGGTGAGCGATGGCGGGCCGCCTGAGATCGTCCTGATTTGACAAAGCGCCCGGATGTGCGTATACTGCCCGATTGCTGCAAGCGTTCGGCTTGCAGTATTAAGTTTGGCTGTACGTCGGTTCTATGCTATACTTCTGACGCAGGCCGACGTAGCTCAATTCGGCAGAGCATCCGCCTTGTAAGCGGACGGTTGCCGGTTCAAGTCCGGCCGTCGGCTCCTCTGGCCAAGCTGACCAGCAAGCCGGCTGACGGCCAGTGTTAACAATCTTATATGGGCAGGTACCCAAGCGGCCAAAGGGGGCTGACTGTAAATCAGCTGGCAACGCCTTCGGTGGTTCGAATCCGCCCCTGCCCACCACTGCAAAGCAGACAAGCAGGCAGGCGCCAAGGAAACAAGATGGAAATCCGGCGCCTTGTCTGCTTGCCTGTTTTCACCCGCCCGCGTAGCTCAGTCGGTAGAGCACGTTCTTGGTAAGAACGGGGTCATCGGTTCAAGTCCGATCGTGGGCTCTCAAACGATCATCGGTGCGCCAAATCGGCGCTGAATGCATTGGCGGCCGCCCTGTCGGGCGGCCCAATCGCGAGTTAAGTAACTTAAGCGAGGTATTGCGTCGCATGGCAAAGCAAGTATTCCAGCGAACCAAGCCACACGTCAACGTGGGCACCATTGGCCACATCGA
>JACSRL010000593.1 GCA_014879765.1 Anaerolinea sp.
CCACGGTCTCGCAGTTCGCCAAACATTGGCCCAGTCAGGATCGGTTCAAGATCTATAGTTCGTACAGATCCATCATCGAAGGTCACGTGAACGACAAATCCGGCCCCGAGTGCAAAGCGGACTATCTTAGGCAGTTTATTGTGATTGTTATTCCCTTGTGACATTGACATCCACCTTATTCAAGCCCTTGGACTCTCTGAAGCGGGAGCTGACGTTTGGCCAGTTCCCAATCGGCTAGCAATTCTTGCTGATGCAACTCAATCCACGCCAAGATCAAATGCATCTGTCTTCGTGGCATCACGCCGGCCAACAGTGCGGGTGGATCAATGGAGAAGCTCGCCAGATGATCGCCATAGGATGCATGAAGGTGAGGCTGCTGGTGACGGCTGACCTCATAGAAAATGCGAATGGTTATTCCGTAAAAGCGTGATATCTCCGGCATGATATGACCCTGCTATGTTTTTTGGCGCGATGACATAGTAGCCCCCAGATTATACGTGAGGGGGCATATTTCTCAAAACAGGGGTCGCTCCGGCTTGGCTTCGCTCTGCTTCTGGGCTATAATCCTCTCATCGATTCGTCGATCTATTACCCCCTCGGAGGTCCGACCAATGAAGTTCATCGACCTGTCCATCCCCCTGGGCATCGGCACACCCGCCTGGCCCACCTATGAACCGCTGCAAGTCAAGTATTTCAAACGCCTGGCGCCCAACGGCGCCAATGGCCAGTTGTTGACCCACTCCAACCATCTGGGCACCCACCTGGACGGCGAGATCCACTTCTACACCCCCGGCAAGGACATTGCCAGCCTGTCGCTGGACTTCCTGACCGGCCCCGGCGTGGTGGTCGATCTCTCCGACGTGGCCGGCGACTACGACATCTACACCTCGCAGATGGTCGAGGAGCGGGTGGAGGTACACGAGGGCGACATCCTGATCATCCACACCGGCTACCATCACTTCGGCTGGGATCATCCCACGGCCGACGAGATCGCCTACATGGTCAAGCATCCCGGCCCCGACCGCGAGTTCGCCCAGTGGTGCAAGGCCAAGAAGCTCAAGTGGATCGGCGTGGACTGCGGCAGCGCGGATCACCCCATGAACACCATCATCCGCCAGTGGATGCCGCGCCAGGCCAAGGAGGCTGAGGCGCATTTCCAGGCCAAGTACGGCCAGGGACTGGCCGAGCTGTTCAGCGACGACAAGTATCAGTTGATGCACATCGAGATGTTCCCCTACGGCATCATCCACGCCGAGTGCGTGGGGGGCGACATCGACCTGCTGCTCAACCGCCGGGTGCAGATCGGCTGCTTCCCCTGGCGCTTCGTGGACGGCGAGGCCAGCATCGCGCGCATCGTGGCCTATGTGGAGGATGACGAGTACGAGGCGCTGATGGCCAAGAAGGCGGCCATGCCCCAGACCCGCTTCGGCGACGCCATCGGCCCCCTGCCCCCCATGGCCAAACGCACCAACATCCAGGAATAAACACCGCTGAATGTTTAGGGTCTGTGACCGCCCCCCTTGAACCAGCCCAGCAGGCCGGCGCGCTCGCCGAAGTCGGCGTGCCGGCCTGCTCTGTCGGGATCGTAGGCGCGCTGGCTGGCCATGGCCGCAGCCAGCGCGCTTTCATCGAAATCGGCCCGCGGCCAGCTCCCCACGATCTCCCCATCGCGCAGCACGCTGATCCGGTCGGCCACCAACGTGGCGTCCACCGGCCGCCCTGCCAGGCAGAGGCAGGCGATGCCGCGCTCGGCCATGCGCCGGATCAGCCGCATGATGCCGCTGATGGAGCGGCCGTCGGCCATGCCGGCCAGCGGCTCATCCAGCACCACCAGCAGCGGCTCGATGGCCAGCGCGTTGGCGATCATCAACTGGCGCCGCTGCATGGGGGAGAGCTCCACCACGTGGGCGCTCAGGGGGATGGGGATCTCCCAGTGGCGCAAGACGGCGGCCGCCTGGGCGTTGGCCTTGCCGCGCGAGAGGCTGAAACGCCGCTGCAGCTCGCTGCTGGCCATGGTGACGTTGTCGGCCACGCTCATGTGCTCGAAGACGGCCAGCAGCCGGGGCGTCAGCGCCACACGGCTTTGCAGGCCCTCCTTGATCGACTTGGGCGCCAACGGCTGGCCGGCCAGCGTCATCTCCCCGCGGTAGTCGCCGGCCGGGATATAGCCGCCGATAATCTTCATCAGCGTGGTCTTGCCTGCGCCCTCCTCGCCCAGCACCGCGTGTACCTCCCCCGGTCGCACCTCCAGGGTGACATCGTTCAGCGCCACGTGCGCGCCGTAGGCCATGGTCAGATGCGCGACTTGCAGCAGCGCCGGGGGGAGAGCAACGGTCATGGCGTCGCCGTCACCTGGATCTCGAACAGCTTGGGCCACCATTTGCCGGTGACGAACAGGCGACCGCCCGCGGCGTCGTAGGCGATGCCGTTGAGCACGTCCACCCGCTGTGCGACGCGATCTTCCACGGGCAGCAGGCCGGTCAGATCGATCCAGCCCAGCAGGCGGCCGCTGGCCGGGTCGATGCGCGCGATGCGGTCGGTCTGCCAGACGTTGGCCCACACCTCCCCCTCCACCCATTCCAGCTCGTTGAGGCGCGCCACCGGCAGGCCGTCGCCGTCCAGCACGGCCACGCGGCCCAGCTCCTGCATGGTGACGGGATCCAGAAAACGCAGCTCGTGGCTGCCGTCGCTCATGATCAGCCGCTGGCCGTCGGTGGTCAGCCCCCACCCCTCGCCGGCGTAGTTCCACGTGCCCAGCAGCTCGAAGCTGGCCTTGTCGTAGATGAAGCCGGTGTTCTCCTGCCAGGTGAGCTGATAGAGCCGGTCGCCCAGCACAGCGATCCCCTCGCCGAAGTACTGATCGGGCAGGCGCACGCCCTGCAACACCTCTCCCGTGGCCGGATTGACCCGCCGCAGCGTGGATTGGCCGCGCAGCCCCGTGCCCTCGTAGAAAATGCCGTCCTGATAGACCAGGCCCTGGGTGAAGGCCGTGGGGTCGTGCGGGAAGACATTGAGCACCTGATAGCCGTAGATGGCAGGCTGGGCGGCGGCCGATGAGGGCGGGGACGCGGCCGGGAGAGGGGTGGGCGCCGGCGTCGCCGTGGCAGTGGGCGCGCTGGGAGGCGCCGGTGTGGCCGTTGGCGGCGCAACGGTCGGCGACGCAGGCAGGGCTGCGGTCGCAGGCGAAAGCGTGGCGCCCACAGCTGGGGCGACCGGAGCCGCGGGCGCGGCCGGCTGGCAGGCGGCCAGGCTGATGCTCAGCAGCAGCGCCAGCCAGGGGAACAGCGATTGGGGGCGGTTTGAGCGTGGGTGACGAAGCATAGGAGTTGCATTATACCCGCGCGCCGCCTGCCCCGTCAACCGAAACAGGACTTACGCAAAACGTTGGTCGAGAACGTTGGTCGAGTAGGCCGCCGTATCGAGACCCGTTTTGCGCAAATCCTGCAAAAGTCATGTGACTGCGGCTGTGACTTTTGGCACTGGCAAAGATGCCCCTGGACGTTGTAGACTGGGGCAACAATCGAGATTGAGAAGTTGAACTTCTCAGAAGAAGTTGAACTTCTTCCGAACTTCTCCCACTACAAGGAGCGTTGACCATGTCTACCCAACTTCAAGAGATTCCCAACGACGTGAACGAGAAACCCACCGAGGCCCGCGACCGCGTGATCCTGGCCGTGATGCTCATCGCCATCGGCCTGCTGGCCTTCCTGTCGCAGATCATCGACCTGCCCAACATCGGATGGCTGATCCTGCCCGGCCTGGCGCTGATCTTCCTGCTCTGGGGCCTGCTCACCCGCGAGATCGGCCTGCTGATCCCTGGCGGGATCCTGGCCGGCATCGCCCTGGGCGTCTACCTGATCATCGGCCCCTACGCGGGTCAGATCGAGGAGAACCAGGGCGGCATCTTCCTGCTGGCCTTCTCGGCCGGCTGGGCGCTGATCACCCTGCTCTCCCTGGTCAGCAAGCAAGGCTTCCAGTGGTGGCCGTTGATCCCCGGCGCGATCATCGGGCTGGTGGGCGTGGCCGTCATGCGCGGCGGCGCAGCCATGCAGCTCTTGCAGCTCCTCGGCTACGCCTGGCCGCTGGCGCTGGTGGCCATCGGCCTCTACCTGCTGCTGCGGCGGCGGGAGAGATGATCGGGTGAGGGGGTGAGGGGGTGACAGGGTGAC
>JACSRL010000634.1 GCA_014879765.1 Anaerolinea sp.
GTGCTGCGTCTGCTCTGGCGCTGGCTGCGCGGCCGGCCGGCCGATAAGGACTGACAACCGGGCGCGCTAGATTTCTGCCCTTTGCGTCTTGGCGTGAGGTGACAATCGCGGCACGCTGAATCGGTGCTTTTGGCGTTTTCTGACGCCCGGTGCTACAATCGCGCTCGGAGGCAAGCGGATATGACAGCACTTTCACCTGACCTTTTGAGCCAGGGCCGCGAGCTGGCGCGAAGCCTGCGGCGTGAGGGGCGCGCCGACGATGCGCTGGTCATCGACACCCTGGTGCGCGCCGTTGAGCCAGCGTCCCCCTTCTTCACCCCTGATGAGGTGGCACAGCGCGTTGGCGTCAGTCGGCAGACTATCATCGACTGGATCAAGCAGGGCTATCTGCCCGGCGAGCGCGTGGCTGGCCGCATGATGGTGCCGGCCACGGCGTTGGACACCTACGCTCAATTTGAGGAGATATTCGAGCGCGAAGGCCCGCCGCTTTCACCCGGAGAGGCAGCTGCAGTGGTAGCCAGAGGACGGGAACATTGGACATGGGTGGGACGAGAAGAATAAGAGTCGTTCTTGACACAAGTGTGCTGTTGAGCGCGGCGCGGGGTCCATTGATCACGTTGGCCAGTAACCGCGCCTTCAAGATAGTCTGGAGTGATTTTCTAGAGCAGGAGCTACTGCGCAAACTTACGGAGATCGGGTGGCATCCAAGAAACGCTACAGCTCTACTTGACGCGATGGAGAGATTAGCAGAGTCGGTCGACCATACGCAGATTCTTGGGGGCAACTATGATATCTGGCTGAAAGACATAGATGACCATCCGGTCATGGCGACCGCCTTGGCTGGACAGGTCGATTATCTTGTGACCTGGAACACCAAGGACTTCCCACCCAAGAAACGCTTTGCAGGCATAACTATCATTACACCTGATGCCTTTCTGCGGCTCTTCGATCTCACCCAGTAAAGCGAGTCCAGGTCCAGGTTTTATCATATCATGCCCCCCACTCTCACCCCCCAAGCCTTCGTCGCCAAATGGCGCAAGTCTGAGCTGAAAGAAAGCGCGGCCGACCGCGAGCATTTCATCGACCTATGCCGTCTGATCGGCCATGAGACGCCGGCCGAGGCTGATGCCACCGGCGTCACCTTCACCTTCCAGTATGGCGCGGCCAAGCTGGGCGGCGGACAGGGCTTCGCCGATGTGTTCAAGCGCGGCTTCTTCGGCTGGGAGTACAAGGGCAAGCACGCCAATCTGGACAAGGCCTACCAGCAACTGCTGCAATACCGCGAGTCGCTGCACAACCCGCCGCTGCTGGTGGTCTCCGATTTCGAGCGCATCGTCGTCTACCCCAACTTCGTCAACCGTCTCAACCAGCCCACCACGCTGACCCTGGACGATCTGCTGACGCCGGCCGGCATGGCCAGCCTGCGGGCCATCTTCTACGACCCGGCGCACTTCGAGAGCGGCGAGACGCGCGAGTCGGTCACACAGCGCATGGCCGGCGAGTTCGCGCAACTGGCTGACCGGCTGCGCGCGGCCGGCCACGAACCGCCCCAGGTGGCCCGCTTCCTGATCCGCCTGCTCTTTTGTCTTTTCGCCGAGGATGCGGGGCTATTGCCAGACAGCCTATTCAGCCGCCTGGTGACGCGCACGCGCCGCCGGCCGGAGGTGTTCAGCGGGCAGCTTCGCCAGCTTTTCGCAGCCATGGCTGGCGGCGGCTGGTTTGGCGTCGACCAGGTGCCGCACTTCAACGGCGGGCTGTTCGACGACGACCGGGTGCTGGCGCTGGACGAGGCCGGCCTGGAGGTGCTGGCGGGGATGGTACCGGCCGACTGGGCCGCGATCGAGCCCAGCATCTTCGGCACGCTGTTCGAGCGCGGCCTCGATCCGGCCAAGCGCTCGCAGTTGGGCGCGCATTTCACCAGCCGCGAGGACATCCTGCTGGTGGTGGAGCCGGTGCTGATGGCGCCGCTGCGCCGCCGCTGGGTCGAGGTGCAGGCGCAGGCTGACCTGCTGGCCCAGCGCCGCGACGCTGTCAAAGGCCAGAAACGGGCCAACCTGGACAAACAGCTTCAGAACCTGCTGCTGGACTTCGCGCTGGAGCTGGCCCGGGTGCGGGTGCTGGACCCGGCCTGCGGCAGCGGCAACTTCCTCTATCTGGCGCTGCTCTCGCTGCTGGACCTGTGGAAAGAGGTCTACAACCAGATGCTGGCGCTGGGGCTGACGGGCTTGCAGCCGCTGCCCGGGCTGGCGCCGTCGCCGGGGCAGCTCTACGGCATCGAGATCAACGAATACGCGCACGAGCTGGCCCAGGCCACCATTGCCATCGGCTACATCCAGTGGCTGCGCAACAACGGCTTCGGCCACCCGCCGGAGCCGATCTTGCAGCCTTTGCAGACGGTGCGGCGGATGGATGCGATTCTGGCCCTCCCCGCGTCCGATTCCCCTCTCCCACCGGGAGAGGGGCCAGGGGTGAGGGCGCTGCCCACCGAGCCGGAGTGGCCGGCGGTGGATGTGATCATTGGCAATCCGCCGTTTTTGGGCGGCAAGCGGCTGCGCAGCGAACTGGGCGACACCTATGTCGATGCGCTGTTCAGACTGTACGACGGCCGGGTGCCGCGCGAATGCGACCTGGTCTGCTACTGGTTCGAGAAAGCGCGGGCGCAGATCGAGACGGGCAAGGCTCAGCGAGCCGGGTTGTTGGCGACTCAGGCCATTCGCGGCGGCGCCAATCGCAAGGTGTTGGAGCGTATCAAGGAAACCGGCGACATCTTCTGGGCCGAATCGGATCGCAACTGGATCCTGGATGGCGCGACCGTCCATGTTTCGATGGTTGGCTTTGACACTGGCAACGAGTCCTCACGAATTCTCAACGGTCAGCAGGTCACTGTAATCAACCCCAATCTGGCCGCCTCTGTCGATCTGACTAAGGCGCTGCGGCTGCGAGAGAACGCCAATCTTTCGTTTATGGGCGTCACACCGGCGGGGTCGTTTGACATTCCCGAAGCGCTGGCGCGCAGTTGGATGGCGCTGCCGCTCAATCCCAACGGACGCCCCAATAGTGATGTGCTCAGGCCATATTTTAACGGCATAGATCTGACACGACGTCCACGCGACGTTTGGATCATAGACTTTGGGGTAGGAACTTCACTTGAAGAAGCCGCTTTGTACCAAGAACCGTTTGAATACGTCATCAGAAATGTCAAGACTAAGCGGCTTCAACAGCGGTCAACCATAAGCCAGTGGTGGCTACATGAGCGCCCAAGGCCGGAAATGCGCAATGCTCTCGTACCCTTGAGCCGATATATCGGTACTTCGATGGTCTCCAAGCATTTCCTGTTTTCATGGATACCATCGAAGGTGCTGCCAGCAAACCTTCTGATCGTTGTTGCCCGCGATGATGACTACTTCTTCGGCGTCCTGCACTCCAAACCCCATGAGCTGTGGGCGCGCGGCCTGGGCACACAACTGCGCGAGGCAGAAAGTGGTTTTCGCTACACCCCTACCACCACTTTCGAGACCTTCCCCTTCCCCTGGCCGCCGGGACAGGAGCCGGTGGGCGATGCACGCGTCGAGGCCATCGCCGCGGCCGCGCGTGAGCTGGTGCGGCTGCGCGACGCCTGGCTCAACCCGCCGGACGCCTCCGAGGCCGAACTGAAGAAGCGCACGCTGACCAATCTCTACAACGCGCGCCCCACCTGGCTGGACCACGCGCACAGGCAACTGGACGCGGCCGTCTGTGCGGCCTACGGCTGGCCGGCCGATCTGGACGACGAGGCGATTCTGGAGCGGCTGTTGGCGTTGAATCTGGAGCGGGCGGGTAGATAATCTGGACAGCCGGCCAGCCCGAGTCGGACCAATCGCTGAGCGCGCGTTTCCAACTGTATCGCACTGCCAAGCGAGAAGGTACGGTCGTATGAGCGGACTGTTTGTTGAAGAGGTACGGGGCTCGAACTCTTGAGAAGCGCTGATGAAGTCTTATCTGGCGCTGATGGCTGAAGTTATGACGCCAGAAGAGATGCACAATCGGTTGGAGTATGCCTGATCCTGGGGGAGCTCACAATCCTTGAAAATCCAACTGTCAACTTCGGGTTTTCGTAACTGCTCAGGCTCGGCATTAGAAACCGGGTTTTTGTCTTGCAGACCAAGGTCATGGCGCCATGA
>JACSRL010000597.1 GCA_014879765.1 Anaerolinea sp.
TCCTTCATCCTTCATCCTTCATCCTTCATCCTTCATCCTTCATCCTTCATCCTTCATCCTTCATCCTTCCCAGCTCCACCGTGTCCAGCCACAGCGTCACCGGGCCATCGTTGACCAGATGCACCGCCATGCTGGCGCCAAAGCGGCCGGTCTGCACCGTCAATCCCTGGCCGGCCAGCGCCTGGACGAAGGCGTCGCACAGCGGCTCAGCCTGCTCCGGCCGGGCCGCGGCAGTGAAGCTGGGCCGGCGGCCCTTGCGCGCGTCGCCGTAGAGGGTGAACTGGCTGACCACCAGCAGCGCGCCGCCCACGTCAGCCAGGGCCAGGTTGAACTTGCCGGCCGTATCCTCGAAGATGCGCAGGCCGGCGATCTTGCGCGCCAGGCTGGCCGCCTCGGCCGGGCCGTCGCTGTGGGTGACGCCCAGCAGCACCAGCAGCCCGCGCCCAATCGCGCCGATCACCTGCCCATCGACGCTCACCGACGCCTCACTCACCCGTTGCACAACCGCTCGCATCATCGCCTCGCTTCTACATGAACCAGATCAATTGTCAATTGTCAATTGTCAATTGTCAATTGTCAATTGTCAATTGTCAATTGTCAGTTGTCAATTGTCAGTTGTCAGTTGTCAATTGTCAATTGTCAATTGTCAGTTGTCAGTTGTCAGTTGTCAGTTGTCAATTGTCAATTGTCAATTGTCAATTGTCAATTGTCAATTGTCAATTGTCAATTGATCATCCTTCCAGCGCCTCCACAATCCGCTCCGGCAGCAGCGGATCGACCCACAGCGCGGTGTCGATCTGCACCGCGGCCGCGCCCACGGCCAGGCAGGCCAGCGCGTCCTCCAGGCTGTGGATGCCGCCGCAGGCGACCAGGGGCAGCCCGACCCAGCCGGCCAGCTCGGCGATGCGCGCCGCCAGCAGCGGCGCCAGCGCCCGGCCATGCAGGTGGCCGGTGGCGGCGAGGCCGTCGGCCGGGCGATAGCGCAGCCCCTGCGGCGGCTGGGCCAGCACCAGGGCGTCGATCAGCTCCCGCTCGACCAGCGCCTGCACCGCCTCATCTGACGTGGAGAGAGGGACGCGGGCCAAAATCGGCAGGTCGGCGGCCGAACGCACGGCCAGCGCCTGCTCGGCCGCCTCTTCCAGCCCGCCTGCCTCATCCTGGTAGGGGGTGAGCAGGTCCAGCTCCAGGCCGGCGACGCCGGGTGTCTGCTCCAGCGTGGCCGCCACCGCGGCCAGCTCGTCCGGGTCGTCGCCGGCCAGGTGGACGATGACCGGCGCGCGGCTGCGCCGCCACAACGGCCCGTAGTCGCGCACCACCACCCGCACGCCGGGGTTCCACAGCCCGCGCTGCCAGAGCAGGCCGCCGGTGGTCTCCGCCACCTGGGGCAGCGCCTCACGCCAGGGACGGCGCGTCACCGGCGCGGTCACGAAACCGCCCAAGCGCCCCAGCGCCAGGCCAGGCAGCACGGCGTCGCCATAGCCGACCACGCCGGCCGCCAGCAGCACCGGATTGGCCAGGGTAAGGCCAACCTTGTGGCGCGGGGCCAGGTTGACCAGCGAGGCCGCGCCGGACTCGCGCCGTTGGGCCGCGCTCACAGCACCAGCTCCGCCAGATCGAAGACCGGGCCGCGTTGGCAGGCGCGGTGATGTCCGCGGCCGGTGTCCACCAGGCAGGCCAGACAGGCGCCGCTGCCGCAGGGCAGGGGGACGGGAGCCACAGCCTGGGCAAAGCCGCGGTAAGGCTCTGGCCGCGTCGCGGCGATGCGGCGCTGCACCTGGCGCAAAAAAGCGGGCGAGCCGGCCGCGGCCAGCGCATCGGCCCAGGGCGTCACCTCGCCCAACAGGCTGTCCAGCGCGTCGGCGCTGCCGGCCGAGCCATCGTCGGTGGCGGTGTAGTACTCCACCGAAGGGGGCAGCGCGCCGGGCGGCAACAGCGCCGCGGCCGTGGGCGCCTGCAAAAGCAAGACCACACTGCCCTGGCGGCTGAGCTGCACCTGCATCAACGCCAGCAGCGGGGCCACCTGCGCGGCCTGGCCCACCAGCAGCAGGCGGCGCTGCTGGGCTTGCAGCGCAAAGCCCTTGCCCAGCGGACCAATCAGATCCAGCACATCGCCCACCCGGCGGCGACTGAGCCAGGCAATCCCCTCGTCGGCCAGCGAATCGATCCAGAAGACCAGGCTGTCGTGGCCCGCGTCCACGGGGAAGAGCGCGCGGCGCAGGTAGGGGGTCCAGTCGGGGCCGCAGCGCAGCAGCAGAAACTGGCCAGGCCGGCAGGCCAGCAGCTCCGGCCGCGCCTGCACGCGCAGCAAGAGGCCCTGGCCCAGCTCTGTCCGTTCTGTCAGCACCGCGGTGAGGGTCATGGAAGCTTCCTCGGATGCCCCGGAATCGCCTGAGGTTGGGCGAAACAGACATTCATGCGCCTGGCGCACAGCCGTGGATAAAAGCGGCGGGCTCGGTGGCTGCGCACAGACCGGCCCGAGCGGCCAGGCTGTCAGCTCTGGTTGGCCACGAGATTCAACTGATCGGGCTGTTTGATGACCACCCGGCCGCGCTGGGTGGTGATCCAGCCAGACTTGCGAAAGCGGCTCATGACGCGGATCGCGGTCTCGACGGTGGTGCCGGTCATGTCAGCCAAATCCTGGCGCGTCAGCCGCATCTGGATCATGGTGCCATCGCGCGTCGGCGCACCGTTGTAAAGCGCCAGACGCAGCAGGGCGCGGGCAATGCGCCGTTCGACCCGATCGACGGCCAGGCTCTGCACCAGGTCGTTGACCACCCGCAGCCGGCGGCCGAGCTCGTTGATCACCGCCAACGACAGGGTGGGAAAACGTCCCAGCAGGTCCAGATAGTCATGGCGGGCGATGGCGATCACCGCCACCTCCTCCATGGCCTGGGCCGTCTGGCTGTAGGGGGCATCCTCGAAGACGGCCACCTCGCCGAACAAACGCCCCGGCCCCAGCACGTCCAGCACCACATCGCGGCCATCGATGGAATGGCGCACCAGCTTGACCCGTCCCATCCAGATCACATACAGATGATCGGGACGGTCGCCCTCGAAGAAGATGTAGGCATCGCGGGCGTAGCACAGGCCGATCAGCTTCTCCGCCACCTCATCCCAGGCGCTCTCGTGCAAGGACGCGAAGAGAGGCACGGTGCGCACCACCTGCACCATGCTCACCTGAAGTTTGTCGGAAGGAGATGAACGCTGAGAGGCTGTCACTGTGGACCTGACTGGGTGGACAATCATGCGCCTGGCGCACAACCGTGGATAAAACAGCGGGCTCGGCCGGCCCACTCCGGGGTGTGTGCAAAGACCGGCCCGAGCGGGCGCGGCCATGACGGCGCATTATAGCACGTGTTGACAAGGGGTGACAATTCGCCGGCAAGGACGCGGCGGATTTGACAGCTACGAACATCCGTGCTAAACTTCGTCCTGTTCCCCGGCTCAACGGCCGGGGGCGATGACTTGGCCGTACGTCCGAGGAGACGGGCACGGAAACTTTGGAAGGAGACACAGAAATGAAAGGCGACGGCAAAAACAAGGCGCTTGAGACCACCATGGCCAATCTGAAAAAACGCTATGGCGAGGGCGCGATCATGAAACTGGGCGAGGCGGCGGACATGCGGGTGGAGGCGATCCCCACCGGCGCGCTGTCGCTGGACCTGGCGCTGGGCGTCGGGGGCCTGCCCCGCGGCCGGGTCACCGAGATCTACGGCCCGGAGAGCTCCGGCAAGACCACCATCTGTCTGCACGTCATCGCCGAGGCGCAGCGCATGGGCGGCACCTGCGCCTTCGTGGACGTGGAGCACGCGCTGGATCCCGACTACGCCCAGCGCATCGGCGTGCTGGTGGATGAGCTCTACGTGTCGCAGCCGGACACCGGCGAGCAGGCGCTGGAGATCGCCGAGGCGCTGGTGCGCTCCGGCGCGATGGATGTGGTGGTGGTGGACTCGGTGGCCGCGCTGGTGCCGCGGGCCGAGATCGAAGGGGAGATGGGCGACAGCCACATGGGCCTGCAGGCCCGCCTGATGTCGCAGGCGCTGCGCAAGCTCTCCGGCGCCATTGCCCAAAGCAACACCTGCATGATCTTCACCAACCAACTGCGCCAGAAGATCGGCGTGATGTTCGGCAACCCGGAGACCAC
>JACSRL010000600.1 GCA_014879765.1 Anaerolinea sp.
AGCCCTGCGCGCCGCGGCGCGCAGGGCTGATTTGTGTGGCGCCCCAGACCTTGCAATTGGGCGAAGCTGCGGAGTCAAGGTACACTATCGGGGTAGCGACGATTTGCCACAGCAACATGAAAGGAGCGTTGGCCATGATCTACAACGACGCGGAACTTGAACTGATGCTGGCTGACCTGGAGTCGGACCTGGTAGAGCGCAAGGAAACATTCAAGGGCGATGCACCGACTGCTGTGCGCGAAGCGGTCTGCGCGTTCGCCAACGATCTGCCCAATCACCGCCGGTCCGGCGTTGTTTTCATCGGCGCCCGAGACGATGGGACACCATCTGGGTTGCCGATCACTGACGAATTGTTGCGGCAACTCGCCGACATCAAGACTGATGGCAACATCATGCCTCCGCCCTCGTTGAGCGTGGCCAAGCAGCAGTTGAAGGGCGTCGAGATGGCGGTCATCACAGTCCTGCCTGCGGACTCCCCTCCCGTGCGCCACAGAGGGCGTGTCTGGATCCGCATTGGCCCCCGGCGCGGCATCGCCTCGGCCCAGGATGAACGTATCCTGAACGAAAAACGTCGTCATCGCGATCGTCCATTCGATGTGCAGCCGATGACGGTCGCCGCGATAGAGGACCTGGATCAGGTTCGGTTTCAGGCGGAATATCTGAGGGCAGCGGTGCCGGTGGATATCCTGGAAGCGAACGATCGCAGCCCGGTGCAGCAACTGGCGGCCACGAAGATGATCGTTTCCGAAGGCCAGCCGATACCGACCGTACTGGGCCTGTTGGTAGTCGGCAAGACGACGCGCAGCTTTCTGCCCGGCGCCTACGTTCAGTTCCTGCGCATTCAGGGCGTGGCGCTGGACGAACCGATCGTGGACGAGGAGCTGATCGACGGCACAGTGGCAGACATGGTGCGACGCCTGGAAGAGAAGCTTATCGCCCACAACCGCACACGGGTTGATTTTGTCAGCGGACCGCAGGAACGACGGACAGCGCTCTATCCCCTGGTTGCCCTGCAGCAGCTCGGCCGCAACGCGATCCTGCACCGTTCCTACGAAGCAACCAACGCGCCCGTGCGCGTCTATTGGTACGACGACCGCATCGAGATCTCCAGCCCCGGCGGCCCTTACGGCCAGGTTACTGTCGAGAACTTCGGCGCGCCTGGCCTCACCGACTATCGCAATCCAAACCTGGCCGAGGCGATGCACGCGCTGGGCTTTGTCCAGCGCTTCGGCGGCGGCATCGTGGCGGCTCGCACCGCATTGCAGCGCAACGGCAACCCTCCGCCCGAATTTCGCGTGGATCAAGGCTACGTTCTGGCCATCGTGAGACCCACCCAATGAAAACCATCGCGTTCTTCAACAACAAAGGCGGCGTCGGCAAGACCTCGTTGATCTACCATCTGGCCTGGATGTACGCCGATCTCGGTCTGTCGGTGGTTGCAGCCGACCTTGACCCGCAGGCCAATCTGACCGCCATGTTCCTGGATGAGGAGCGCATGGAGGCGTTGTGGCCCGATACTCGACCTCGCGACACGGTGTTTGGTTCGCTGCAACCGCTGCTGGAGGGTACCGGCGACATCGCCGAGCCCCATGTCGAGCGGATCAACGACGCCATCGGCTTGTTGGTGGGCGATCTGGCCCTCTCAGCGTCGGAGGATGAACTGAACAGCCAATGGCCCGATTGCCTCGATCGCAAGCCGCGCGCCTTCCGGGTCCTGTCAGCCTTTTGGCGGATCATCGAACAGGCTGCTGCCGCGCGCGAGGCGTCGCTGGTGCTCATCGACGTTGGGCCCAACCTGGGCGCGATCAATCGCGCGGCCCTGATCGCGGCCGAGCACGTGGTGATTCCGTTGGCTCCAGATCTCTATTCGTTGCAGGGTTTGAAAAACCTGGGGCCGACGCTGCGCCGCTGGCGCGATGAATGGCATGAACGGTTCGAGCGCAACCCGGTCGCCGGGCTATCTATCCCCGCGGGCGCCATGTCGCCGGCCGGCTACGTGGTGATGCAGCACGCGGTGCGGTTGGACAGGCCGGTCAAGGCCTATAACCGGTGGATGGCGCGCATTCCAGAGGTGTATCGCTCGGCGGTGCTGCAAGAAGACGCACCATCGCCCGCGTCGATAGACGCTGACCTTCACTGCATGGCGATGTTGCGCCACTACCGCAGCCTGATGCCGCTGGCGCAGGAGGCGCGCAAGCCGATGTTCTCTCTCAAGCCGGCCGACGGGGCGCTGGGCGGGCATGCGGCGGCCGTACAGGATTGTTACCGGGATTTCCGCGCGCTGGCTCAGCGCATCGCCCAGCGCTGTGAGTTTCAGTTGCCATGATCTACCCCTTTTCAGGCGATTTGGTGTAGAATAGGGAACCGGTCTGAAAAGACAGGCCGGTTCCGATCTGTACAGGAGACACCATGAGCATTCACCCCTTGGCTGGACAACCAGCGCCCTACGAAAGCTTGATCAACATCCCGCGGCTGATCTCCGCCTATTACAGCTACCAGCCTGACGTGGCCGAGCCTGCCCAACGCGTGGCCTTCGGCACCTCAGGCCATCGCGGCTCCTCTCTGAATTTCAGCTTCAACGAGGCGCACATTCTGGCCATCAGCCAGGCCATCTGCGAGCTGCGGCTGGCCCAGGGCATCGGCGGGCCGCTCTTCATGGGCATGGACACCCACGCCCTGTCGGAGCCGGCGCTGATCTCGGCGCTGGAGGTCTTCGCGGCCAACGGGGTGGAGGTGGTGGTGCAGCAGGGGCTGGGCTACACGCCGACTCCGGTCATCTCCCACGCCATCCTGACCTACAACCGCGGGCGAACCAGCAGCGGCAGCCTGGCCGACGGTGTGGTGATCACCCCCTCGCACAACCCGCCGGGCGATGGCGGCTTCAAGTATAACCCTCCCTCCGGCGGCCCGGCCGACACCAGCACCACCCGCCTGGTGCAGGATCGCGCCAATGAGATCATGGCCAATGGTCTGAAGGAGGTGCAGCGCCTGTCCTTCAAGAAGGCCATGGCGGCCGCGACCACGCGCGAATATGACTATGTCCAGCCCTACGTGGAGGACCTGGGCGCGGTCATCGACATGCCGGCCATCGCCGCGGCCGGCCTGAAGATCGGCGTCGATCCCATGGGCGGCGCAGGGCTGGCCTTCTGGGCGCCCATGGCTGAGCGCTACGGGCTGGATCTGCACGTGGTCAACCCGCGCATCGATCCCACCTTCTCCTTCATGACCCTGGATCATGACGGCAAGATCCGCATGGACTGCTCGTCGCCCTATGCCATGGCCAGCCTGGTGCAGCTCAAGGATCAGTTCGACATCGCCTTTGGCAACGACACCGACTACGACCGCCACGGCATCGTCACCCGCAGCGTGGGGCTGATGAACCCCAACCACTTCCTGGCCACCGCCATCTGGTATCTGTTCCAGCACCGCCCGGCGTGGGGGCCGCAGGTGGCCATCGGCAAGACGCTGGTCTCCAGCTCGATGATCGACCGGGTGGCCGCCCATCTGGGCCGCACCCTGTGCGAGGTGCCGGTGGGCTTCAAGTGGTTCGTCGATGGGCTGCTGGACGGCTCCTTCGGCTTCGGCGGCGAGGAAAGCGCGGGCGCGTCCTTCCTGCGCCAGGAGGGCACGACCTGGACCACCGACAAGGATGGCTTCATCCTCGACCTGCTGGCGGCTGAGATCCTGGCCGTGACCGGCCGCGATCCGGGCGAGCACTACCAGGAGCTGGAGGCGCGCTTTGGCCAGGCCTGGTACGCGCGCAAGGACGCGCCGGTGACGCCGGCCGGCAAGGCGCTTCTGGCCAGCCTGTCGCCTGGACAGGTGGCGGCCAACGAGCTGGCCGGCGATGTCATCACCCACAAGCTGACCACCGCGCCCTACAACGGGGCGGCCATCGGCGGGCTAAAGGTCGTGACCACCCAGGGCTGGTTCGCGGCCCGGCCTTCGGGCACCGAGGATGTCTACAAGATCTACGCCGAAAGCTTCGTCAGCCAGGCGCATCTGGAGCAGATCCAGGCCGAAGCGCAGACCATTGTGAACGCGGCGCTGGACGCGTAGACTATATCAAAGAGAGAAGGTAACTGCTCAGGCTCGGCATTAGAAACCGGGTTTTTGTCTTGCAGACCAAGGTCATGGCGCCAT
>JACSRL010000602.1 GCA_014879765.1 Anaerolinea sp.
CCTCTGCCCCTCACTGCCCCCATGGCCGCCCTAAACTGCGGCTGATTGCCCTCTGCGCCGCGGCCGTCATCGTCCTGATCGTCGTGGCCGCCTGCCGGCCGGGCGACCAACGGCCGCCTGTCATCGTGGTGGAGCCGACACCCTTCGCCTGGTCGGTGGCTGAGCTCCTGCCGGCCACCGACGCGGGCCCGGGGGAGCTGACCACGCCCGGCTTCTACTGCGCCAGTTGCGGCAGCGACGCCTGCCGGCAGCGCTGCCAGCTCTCCGATGTGGCCGTGGGCATGCAGAATCGCTTTTTGCTGTGCGAGCTGATGCCTGCACCCAACGTCTATGATCTGAGCTCAGTCCGCCGCTGGGTGGAGGCCAACGCGGCCGCGGGGCTGCGTTCGGTGATCGGCTTCAACGCCAAGACTGACCGCGGCTACGCCGCGCCGGCCAGCGGATCCTGCACGCCGGCCAGCCTGGCCTCGCCGGCCTGGATGCTGCAGCCAGGCGCCACCTATCAGCCGCTGCGCAACGGCACAGGCGATGAGACCACCTATCACCTCAACTATCGCAACCCGGCCGTGCAAAGCCAACTGCGCGGCCTGCTGCGGGCGCTGCGCCAGGAATTTGCCGCCATGCCCCCTGAGCTGCTGGCCACGGTGGATTCCATCGAGTTGAACATCGGCCACGACGGGGAGATGGACCCGGCGCGCAACTACAACGATTTCCCGGCCGGCGCGCCGCTGGGCTGGATGGATCGCAACATGTACCGCTGCATCTACGCCGGCTACACCTGGAACCCGGGGCGCAACCAGCAATTCTGCACCGACGCCAAGGGTAACATCGTCAACACCGCCACCGCCTATGGCGCCTCCGCGGTCTGGCGGGACGAGGTGCTCAAGCCGATGATCGACATCTTCGGCCAGGAGCTCTCCACGGCCGCGCAGCCCGCGCCGCTGGGCAAGCCCATCGTGCTGTTGGCCGTGGGCCAGATCATCTCGACCGACGAGCGCGCCACCCCCTGCGAAGGCTGCGAAGGGCGCAACATCGTCGACTATGCCTTCGAGCGCTACGGCATGGGAGTCAAGACCACCGGCATCAACCCGGATCTGGGCAACGGCAACGGCCCCGACGTGCAGGGTCTGGAATATCGCAACTGGCCCAATATCTTCAAGCTCAACTGGCCCAGCCGGGTGATGGCCGGCGAGCATGGCGTCAACGCCATCGGCAGCGGCCACTGCTGCGACGATCCCAAGGAACTCTACTGGGCGGTGCTCAACGCGCTGGACAAGCACATCTCCCAGCTTCACTTCCTCGGCTCTGACATCGGCCAGAGCGGGAGCGGCGCGGCCGAGGCCCGGGCCTTGTTCACCCGTTACGCCGGCCGGCTGCCGGCTGACACCCCCGATGTCTGGATCGTCCTGCGCGACACGGCCGGCAGCTACTATCCCGACGGCGACAACAACGGCTCGCGCGGCAATCCGCCCGGCCGCGCCCCCTGCTGTCGCTTTCTGCCCAACTACGAATGGTTCATCTACCAGCGCAACCCCACCGTCAGCCAGGTGGTGCGCACCGGCCTGCCCAACTCCTACAAAAGCCTGTCGGCCCGCAGCAACAGCGGCGGCCCGCTGCGGCTGGATGTGGAAGACCTCTGGCCTGGCGTCGGCCAGCGGCCGCGGGCGGCCGGTGGCTGCACCGCCTACGACGTGGAGATCGAATTCTTGGACAGCGGCAGCGATAGCCTGGCCCTGCGCTATGCCCGCATGGACGGCAGCGAGGCCACGGCCAGCGTGCGCAAAATGGGAAGCAACCAGTGGCGCTCCGTCACCCTGCGCCTGGAGGATGCCTTTCTGAACAACAACCTGGCCGGCGGCGCCGATCTGGAGCTCTTCAACCCCGATGGCAGCGCCGACGTCTTTCACCGGCTGCGGGTCGAGGCGCTGAGCGTCTGCAGCCCAACGGCTACGGCCACGCCGCCCGTTGTGCAAACCCACACCCCGACCGCCACTCCATCGCCCACGGCTACCCCGTCGCCCGCGATCACCCCATCGCCCACGGCTACCCCGTCGCCCGCGGCTACCCCGTCGCCCGTGGCCACCCCATCGCCCACGGCCACCCCATCGCCCACGGCCACGCCCGCCCCGCTGGCCTGTCTGCCTGCGCCGGCTGGAACCATCCTCCTACCGACCGATGACCAGCCCAAGGGCATGGCGACCGATGGCGAGCACGTCTATGTCGCGCTGTACCATCAGCCGCGGCTGGCCATCATCGACGCGGCCAGCGACACGGTGCAGGCGCTGCAGCCGCTGGCCGCGGGCGGCGTCAACGCGGTGGCTGTGGTGGGCAACCGGGTGTACACCAGCAACCGCGACAGCGCCCAGCTCTCCATCAGCCAGGCGGGCAGCGGTCAACTGCTGCGCACGCTGCCGGTGGGTGCGCTGCCCTGGGGGGTGGGAGGCAACGGCGACCGGGTCTTCGTGGCCAACTTCGCCGACGACACCGTGACCACGGTCAACACCACCACCGGCGCGGTGCTGCGCACCACCAGCGTGGCCGACATGCCAGCCTTCGTCGCGGCCGGGTCCGCCCAGGCCTACGTGACACACATCAGCGGCCGCCTCTCGATTCTCTCGCGCAACGGTTCGCTGTTGGCCGATCTGAACCCTGGCTCGGCCAGCCAGCTCTGGGGGATAGCGCTCAACCTGGCTGGGGGCCGGCTGTACCTGGCCGACCGGCCCAACAATCGCATCCTCGTCCTGGCCACCAGCACCAACCAGGTGGTAGACACCATCACGCTGCCGGGTCCGCCCACCGCGCTGGCGCTGAACCCTGGCACCGGCCACCTGTTCGCGGTCGATGCCGTGGCCGACCGGGTGTATGTGGTAGACACGCGCGCCGGCAACGTCATCATGGGCGCCGTGCCGGTGGGACGCCAGGACGCGGGCGAGGGAGGCCAGGGCATCGCCATCACCCAGAACAAGGTCTACGTGGCCAACTGGCTGGACCGCACGGTAAGCGTGCTGGACGACGCCACCTGTCCCGACCAGATCACGCCGGAGCCACCGACGGCCACACCGACGGCCTTTCCGCGCTGAGGGGGGAGGGGGTGAGGGGGTGACAAGGTGACAAGGTGACAGGCGTGGCTCGGTCAGAGACCGGCCACAGCGAACTTCACCCTGTCTCCCCCTCACCCTGTCACCTTGTCACCTTGTCACCCCCTCACCCTGTCACCCTGTCTCCCCCTCACCGCCGCCATCCCCAATAGCCCGCGGCCATGACGATGTCGGGCAGGTCGATGACGCCGGAGTCGTTCAGATCCAGGCTGGCCGGGCAGGTGGGGCCGACGGCTTGCAGCCAGCAGCCGGCGATGCGCTGCACATCGGCGATGTCCACGTCGCCGTCGCAGGCTGCCACGTTGCCATGGTCAGGATTGGGCTGGACATCGGCCCGATGGCAGCCCGCCTCCAACACCAACTGGCCGAAATCCTGCGCCTGGGCATTGGTCGCGGTCCCCTGCCAGATCAGGTAATGATCCCAGTTGCCGCCGTCGTCGTCATCGTGCAGGCCGATGTTGAAGCCGGCCACCCAGTTCGCGCCCCAGCCGGGCGGCTGCAGGATGGTCAGCGGGATCGCCATCTCGATCTGGTAGCCATCGACCTGCGTCTCCACCGCGCGCAGCACGTTGGTCAAGGGAGGCATCACCCCCCGGTCGGTCACCGTGCCGTCCAGATTGATGGTGATCTGATGGTCGTCCGGCCCGTTGAACAGCCCATCGCGCGCGCCGTCGAAGGCAAACTCCAGCTCGTCGTCCTGCCACACGTCGCCGCTGTCCCGCACCAGCTCATCATCCCAGACCCGCGCGGCCACGTAGAGATACTCGCCATCCCACGCCGTCCAGACGCGGGCGCTTAAATCGGCCGCGTCGGGCGGGGGCACGGAGGTGGGACGCACCACGCTGGCCGTGGTTGCGTCCAGCAGCACCCCATCGTTGAGCACCCAATCGTCCAAAAAGCCGTCGATGACCGGCGGCTGCGCCATGTAAGTTCCCGTGATGGCCCGGCTCGGGTCGATAGGCCGCGGGGTGGCGGTGGCCGTAGCCGTGGGCGAAGGGGAGGGCGTCGCCGTGGCCGTGGGCGTCGGCGATGGCCCGGCGGTGG
>JACSRL010000551.1 GCA_014879765.1 Anaerolinea sp.
TGAAAGGCCGTTGCGCAGACGAAAACCATGCCCGCACGAGAAAAACCCGGTTTCTGAACGACCGGCTGAGCAGTTAGACTACGGACTGTGAAACGGCCGCAACGCCCACGGGGGAATCAACGGCGCGGCAGTATCCCTAACGCCTCGGCCGCGGCCACCGCGTCCCAACGATTGTGAACGCCCAGCTTGCCGTAGATGTTGGAGGTGTGGCGCTTGAGGGTGGCCGGCGAGATGCAAAGCTGGCCCGCGATCTCCTTGCCGCTGTGCGGCTCGCGCAGCAACGTCAGGATCTCCCATTCCCGCAGAGTCAGCGGCTCGACCAGCCCTGAAACCCGCAACGCCCCGTGCAGCGTCGGCTGCGCTCCCCCCTCGCGGACACCCGACGCAGCCTGCTGTTCCGCGAAGGCGGCCAAGATCGGCTGGATGGCCTGGGCAACGATCCCCTGGTCGGCCAGCCGGCTGAGCATGGCCCGCATCTGCGGCCCCATGTCGACAAAAACCCGGATGGAGCCGCCGGGCTGCGCCAGCTCGACGGCCTGCTGCAAGGCATCGTGGGCCGCGCGCGTGCGCCCTTGTTTCTGCTGCGCCAGGGCGCGCAGCAGCAGGGCTGTGATGGCAGACCGGGTGCAGTAGGTTCGCCGGGCCAGCGCCAGATAGGCATCGGCGATGGCCAGCGCCTGCTGCACATCGGCCGGCGCGCCTCGGGCCAGCAGGATGTTCGCCTTAGCGATGTGCGGGTGTTGCAGCCAGATCAACGGGCGATCGGGCAGCGGCGTGGTGAAGGAATCGGCCCAGCGGGCGGCGCCGGTCAGGTCTCCTTGCAGCAGCAACAGCCGGGCGCGCAGCGAGCGCGTCTGGTCGCTCTCATGGCCGGTCAGATCCAGATCGAGCTGGCTGAGCTGCTGCCAGCTTTGCCAGGCCAGGTCGAGCTCGCCGCGGGCCGCGTGCGTCTGCGCCTGGCCGATCATGCCGTTGCGCGCCGCGTGGGCATGGACGGCGTAGCGCCTGTCGCCCACCTCGGCAAAATGCCGCGCGGCCTTTTCCAGCTCGTTCCATTGATAGGCCACGCGTCCCAGGAAGTAGTGAGCCCAGCCCAGCACCACCGGCAGGCCGGCGCGGGTGGCCTGGTGGAGCAACTCCTGGGCGCTTTGGCGGACCGCTTCCAGCCGGTTCCCTTGCAGGTAGTTGAAGGAAAGCGCTTGCAGCAGGCGCAACGCGTAGGGATTGGTCTTGTCGCGACAGCCCTCGTACTCCGCCAGCAAAAGACGTTCGGCCTCCTCGCCCTGGCCCAGGGCGTGCATCCCCAGCGCCAGATAGAGCGTGAAGCCCCCGCGCGCGAAGCCCCAGGGAGTGGGCAAGAGCTCCAAGGCCTGCCGGCACCAGGCCACCGCTTGAGCGTCTTGGTTATACAGAAAGGCCTCCTGCCCGCGCAGCCCCAGGATCTGGCCGCGCAGCAGCCGCTGGTCGACGGCAGCCGGCCCGGCCGCGTCATCGGCAACCGGTGCAGCCAGCAGCGCCTCCACCTGGCTCAGCGTGCGCGCCACATCGTCGATCTGCCAGGCCCAGCTCTGCACCCAGGCGCGGATCATCAGCAGCCAGGGCCGGCGCTCGATCAACGCCTCCGGCAGCAGGCGCAGCCAGCGCTCCAGCGTCGGCCGATCATCGCGGTTGAGCGCTGTGCATAGCTCGCACTCCATCATGCCGGCCGCCTGTTCCGGCGCCCCACCCGCCAGCGCCTGCTGCATCGCCTCGTCCACCAGGCCCTGGCCGGCCAACCAGCCGGCCGCGGCGCGGTGCAACCGGCTGATCTCCTCCGCGCCGCAGCGCTCGTGCAGCCGGTGGCGCAGCATCTCCTGAAAGAGATGGTGATAGCGATACCATTGGCGCTGATCGTCCAGAGGCACAATGAAAAGATCGGCGCGCTGGATCCACGCCAGGCACTCCTGCGCGGGCCACTGAGGATCGTCGGCCGCGCCGCTGGCCGCGGCCAGGGCCGCGCTGAACCGGTCGAAAATCGCCGTCTTGAGCAGAAACACCTGCACCGCTGGCGGCTGCCCGGCGAGCACCTCATCCACCAGGTAGTCGGCCGCATTGGCCGCGGCCGTGGCCAGCGACGTTTCGTCGGCCACGGCGTCGCCGGAGGCGCGCAGCGCCAGCACGGCCAACTGCAGGCCGGCGATCCAGCCCTCGGTTTGCTGCTCCAGGGCCGCCAACAGCGCCGGATCCAGCGCCATGGGCAGCGACTTGCCCAGATAGGCCGCGCTCTCCTCGGCTGTGAAGCGCAGATCGCGGCTGCGGATCTCGCTGATCTGCCCGGCGGCGCGCAGCCGGGCCAGCGGCAGCGGCGGGTTGCGGCGTGCAATCAACACCAGATGCACGGCCGGGGGCCAATGCTGGATCAGGCCGTTGAGCAGCTCGGAGACCGCCTCGCCCTGGATGGCGCTGTAGTCGTCCAGCACCAGGATGAAGGGGCCGGGCAACAGAGCGATCTCGTTGATCAGCGTGGCGGTCAGAAGCGCCGGCGGCGGATCGGTGCGGACGCGAACCAGCTCCAGGGTGTCAGGACAGGCATCGGCCGCCAGCGTGCGCAGCGCGGCCACCAGGTAGGTGACGAAACTGCCCAGATCGCTGTCGCGGCTGTCCAGCGAGAGCCAGGCATAGCGGTGTTGATCGTTCTCTGCCAGCCAGGCGCTGACCAGGGTGGTCTTGCCGAAACCGGCCCCGGCGCAGACCAGCGTCAGCGGCTGGGTGCGGCCGCGCTGCAGGCGCTGGGTCAGCCGCGGGCGCGCCACATGGTCGCCGGGCACAGGCGGCCGGTGCAGCTTGGTGGTGATCAGAGGCAGAGCGTGAATCATGGCAAGGAAAAGGCCAGGGGTTGGCGCAGCGGCAGAGGCGGCGTCAAGGCTTCAGCCGCTCCTGCTGTTGTCAGTCCCCCAACGTCGCCACCAACACCGCCTTGATGGTGTGCATGCGGTTTTCGGCCTGGTCGAAGACGATGGCGCGCGGCGACTCGAAGACCTCATCGGTCACTTCCAGCCCGTCCAGCCCAAACTTCTGGTAGATCTCCTCGCCGATGCGCGTCTCGCGGTTGTGGAAGGCGGGCAGGCAGTGCATGAACTTGACGCAGGGGTTGCCGGTGCGCTGGACGGTGCTGGCGTTGACCTGGTAGGGCAGGAGCAGTTGGACGCGCTCATCCCACACCTCCTTGGGCTCCCCCATGGAGACCCAGACGTCGGTGTGCAGGAAGTCCACATCCTTGACCCCTGCGTCCACATCCTCGGTGATCAGCAGGCGCGCGTCGGTCTCGGCGGCGATCTGGCGGCAGGCGGCGATCAGCTCCTCGGCCGGCCAGAGGGAGCGCGGCGCACAGATGCGCACGTCCATGCCCATCTTGCACCCCATGACCATCAGTGAGTTGCCCATGTTGAAGCGCGCGTCGCCCAGGTAGCAGTAGGCGATCTGGCCCAGCGGCTTATCGCTGTGCTCGATCATGGTCATCACGTCGGCCAGCGTCTGGGTGGGGTGAAACTCGTCGGTCAGGCCGTTCCACACCGGCACGCCGGCGTAGCGGGCCAGCGTTTCCACCGTGGCCTGGCCAAAGCCGCGGTACTCGATGCCGTCGTACATGCGGCCCAGCACGCGCGCTGTGTCCTTCATCGACTCCTTGTGGCCGATCTGCGAGCCGTCGGGCCCCAGATAGGTGACATGTGCGCCCTGCTCCTTGGCCGCCACCTCGAAGGCGCAGCGGGTGCGGGTCGAGGGCTTTTCGAAGATCAGCACAATGTTTTTGCCGCTGAGGTGGGGCCGTTCATAGCCGGCGTACTTGGCCGCCTTCAGGTCGGCCGCCAGCTTGAGCAGGAATTTAAGCTCGTTGGGGGTAAAATCCAGCTCCTTGACGAAGGAGCGGTTGCGTAGATTGAATGACATGGGGATGCTCCGGTGTTGAATCTGCTGCGTGGTCTGCGCAGGCCAGGGACGGACAAGCCCCATTCTACCACACAATGCGTGCAGCAGTACACAATGCACCCCCTGCACATGAGTTGGCCGAAGCAATATCCTTGAGAACCCGTAACTGCTCAGCCAGTCGTACAGAAACCGGGTTTTTCTCGTGCGGGCATGGTTTTCGTCTGCGCAAC
>JACSRL010000605.1 GCA_014879765.1 Anaerolinea sp.
AATTACCTCCGACGACGTTGCTGCAAACGCAGATTCAAGTGCCTGGCACCTGTGGCTGAGCAGTTACCAATGGTAAATGGATCGTTGTGCGCGAGCACCGTGAATCCATGGGCGCCGCTGGCCTCGTATGCGGCCAGCCTGTGCGGCGCCACCGCTTCGATTCGAGCTTGAAAGGATGATGTGACCATGCTATTTCACGTGACGATGACCCACACGGAAGAGAACTGTCCCGCGTATGACCGCGACAACATGGCCCGATTCATTGCCGAGATGGAGACGCTGGAGACCAGGGCGGGCGAGCTAGGCGTTCAAGTGCATAGCATTCTCTGGGGCGCCCCAGAGCATGTGGCCTACGCCTTGGTGGAAGCCGACAACCTCGGCGCCATCGCGCGCTTCGTCTTCATGTTTCCATTTCGTCAGGACTTCAAAGTCACACCCGTGCAACACCTGCAAGCTGTCGTAGCGACGGCCCAGGCCATTGCGGCACAAGCGGGCTGATCGCTGCACGCGCAGATGCGGCCGGGGGCATCAGGCGGAAGCCAACCACCCAGCCCCCGGCGCATTTGCGCCCAGCAGCTCCGCGCGTGAACTGACAAGACTTCGGACGGTGCCGCACCGGCCGAATCCTGCGAGCGAAGCCAAATTGTCGTCAAGAACCTGACATCGCTTCAACCGGCCGGCTTTGCCGTCCGAAGTCCGGGGCGTCAACGACTGGTTGAGCAGTTACGTCTACGAGACAAAAACCCGGTTTCTAATGTCATGCCTGAACAGTTACCGGTAATCAAGCAAGAGGAAATCAACCGTAGTCCACGCGCCAATCGACTTGATCTTCTGTACAAAGACAGTATAATCTGTGTACGCTCGATTATTCTTCCTCCCCGAAAGGAGATAGCACCCATGAGTTCTCATATCGTCGGCAAGAAGGGGGAGATTCTCATCCCCGACCCCAAGATTGCCTTTGTGCTGTTTCAGACGATTCGCGTGGCCTGGCTGTGGCTGATCTTCCGCATCTACCTGGCCGCCACCTGGATCCCGGCCGGCTGGGGCAAGCTGCACAACCCCAACTGGATGAACGGCACGGCCATCGAAGGCTTTTGGCGGAACGCGGCCTCGGTGGAAACAGGCAACATCACCTACGAGTGGTATCGCACCCTCTTGCAGTTCATGATCGACGCCGGCTGGTCGAGTTGGTTCGGCCCGCTGATGGCCTATTCGGAGCTGACCATCGGCATTCTGCTGCTGCTGGGCGCGTTTACCGGCCTGGCAGCCTTCGGCGGCGCCTTCCTCAACCTCAACTTTATGCTGGCCGGCGTCGCCAGCAGCAACCCGTTGATGTTCCTCTTCTCCAGCCTGCTCTTTCTGGCCTGGAAGGTCGGCGGCTGGTATGGCCTGGATCGCTGGCTGCTGCCGCGTCTGGGCACCCCTTGGATGCGTTCGCCGACCGCAGACGCCGCCGCGGCCTCCCAGCCGGCCGCGGCTAACTAGCGCCGTTGCAGGCCCCATGCCCGCCCGCGCCGGGAGCCGTTGATCCACACGGCTCCCGGTCTTGATTCCAGCGGCGGACGCAACGGCAAGGCGAGACTTCGGAAGCTGCTGCCAGCATTGGCAATCAGGCGGCTCCTGAAGCCCTCTCGGCGCGGTCTCCTTGACCCAAAGAACAAGAGCATCTATAATCCCTTCAGACGATCCACCGCTCAATCATTCAATCGCCGAGATGACCATGCGCTTTTTCAACACTGCCGGGCCGGTCAATGGCCGGGATCACTACTGCGTGCCCCCGCTGCAACGCTTCGATCTGAGCAAGATCATGGGCTTGATCGGCCAGAAGAAGTATTTCATCCTGCACGCCCCGCGCCAAGTGGGCAAGACGTCCTACCTGCTGGCCTTGATGGACTATCTGAACCAGACGGGCCAGTACCGTGCGCTCTACATCAACGTGGAGCTGGCCCAATCTGCGCGCGAGGATGTCAACGCGGCCATGCAGGCGATCCTCAGCGAGCTGGGATCGCAGGCGCGCATCACGTTGGGCGACTCGTTCGTCGACGCAATCTGGCCTGACGTGCTGGCACAGTCCGGTGGGCACGGGGCCTTGATCGAGGTGCTGACCCAGTGGGTGCAGCAGCATCCGCTGCCGCTGGTGCTGCTGATCGACGAGATTGACGCGCTGATCGGCGACACCCTGATCGCCGTGTTGCGCCAGTTGCGGACTGGCTACGCCCGGCGGCCTGAGTTCTTCCCGCAGAGCGTGGTCCTGTGCGGCGTGCGCGATGTGCGCGACTATCGCATCCATTCCAGCCGCGACAAGGAGATCATCACGGGTGGCAGCGCTTTCAACATCAAAGCCGAGTCGCTGCGCATGGGCGACTTCGACAACGATGAAGTCCTGCTGCTGTATGGCCAGCATACGCAGGAAACCGGTCAGGCCTTTTTGCCCGATGCCCTCGACCTGGTCTGGGAGCTGACGCAGGGACAGCCCTGGCTGGTGAATGCCCTGGGCTATGAAGTCTGTTTCCGCATGGCCACCGGCCAGTCGCGTTCCCAGCCCATCACGGCTGCGATGATCGGCGAGGCCAAGGAGAGGCTCATCCTGCGCCGGGAGACACACCTGGACCAGTTGGTGGACAAACTCAAGGAGCCGCGGGTGCGCCGCGTCATCCAGCCGATGCTGGAAGGGGGCGAGCTGGCGCAGACCGTGCCCCTGGACGACATTCAATATGTGATCGATCTGGGCCTGGTCAGCCGTCGCGCCGATGGACTGCAGATCTCCAATCCGATCTACCGGGAAGTCATCCCGCGCGAGCTGAACTTCATTGCGCAGCTCAATCTGGAGAGCACCATCACACCGGCCTGGTACATCCTGCCCAATGGCCGCCTGGACATGGACAAGCTGTTGAGCGCGTTCCAGCAGTTCTACCGCGAGCATTCCGAGCATTGGCTGGCCGGCATGGACTACCGCGAGGCCGGGCCGCAACTGCTGATGCAGGCCTTTTTGCAGCGCATCGTCAACGGGGGCGGCCGGGTGGAGCGCGAGTATGGCCTGGGCCGACGCCGCACTGACCTGCTGGTGATCTGGCCAACCCCGGCCGGCGTGCAGCGTGTCGTGATCGAGCTGAAGGTGCTGGCAAAGTCGCTGGAACAGACCATCGCCGACGGCCTGGCGCAGACCTGGGGATATATGGACGCCAGCGGGGCCGAGGCTGGCCACCTGGTCATCTTCGACCGCACTGCGGGCCGCCCGTGGCAGGAGAAGATCTTCCGGCGCGCGCTGAGCTATCAGGAGCGGCCGATTGTCGTGTGGGGCATGTAGCGGGTGACGTTGCCCCGACTACACCTTATTTGCTCCCTTTTGGCTCTGGTCGGCCGGCCACGGATGTTGTAACCTGCGACTAGCGTTGATTGACTCCGGCAGTCGCCGCCGGCTCACCCTTGCCGTCGGCGAAAATCAGTTGGCGTCCCCGATGTAACCGTGCGGCTACTTCGGTGTTATAATCGCTGGCAGCGGGTTTGCCGCTGTCGCCATTCATCTTTTTTCACAAGGAGACCCTCATGTCCGCCACACCTGCCAAGCACCGCCCATTCGGCGCCACCCTGCTGGCCATTCTGGCCGGCCTGGCTGCCTTCATGGCCGGCGTCCACCTGCTGCAATCGTTGGGCATTCTGCCCTACTTCATTGGCGAGCAGACCGTGCGCAGCTTCAACCTCTGGAATGCCCTCATGTGGGGCCTGATGCTCTGGGTTTGGGTTTGGGTTGCCCAGATGCTCTGGCGGGTCGATCCCCAGGCCTGGCTTTTCCTGGCCGTGATCACCGTCTTCAATCTGGTGCTCGATTTCGTGCTGCTGCTGGGCTCATCGACCCAATGGTCTGATGTCAGCATCAGCTTCCTGATCAACGCCGTGATCCTGATCTACATCATGCTGCCCGGTGTGCGGCAGGCCTTCGGCCAGAAATAGCCGCCCGCCCGCGGGCCTTACGCATTCAGCCAATAGCCGCCCAATCGTCGATTGGGCGGCTATTGCGTTATGATTTGGGTGTGTTTGAAACGGGTTGAACTGACGAGACTTCGGACGGCGCCGCACCGGCCGAGTCCTGCCAGCGAGGCCCTTTGCCGTCAAGAACCTGG
>JACSRL010000496.1 GCA_014879765.1 Anaerolinea sp.
ACCGAGCCAGCCCACCCTCACCCCGGCCCTCTCCCAAGGGGAGAGGGGGCGCGACTTCTGGCTCCCTCTCCCTTTGGGAGAGGGGTGGGGTGAGGGAAGAATCGCTGCCTTCATCGACCCCAGCCGCCGCGCGGGCGAACGGCGCATTTTCAGCCTGGAGGCCATGGATCCGCCCCTCTCGACCCTGCTGACGCTGCTGGAGCAGATCCCCACGCTGGCCATCAAGACCATGCCCGGCATCGCCGACGAGGAGATTCCGCCCAACGCGGAGGTGGAGTTCATCGCTGAGCGCGGCCAGATGAAGGAGGCGCTGCTGCGCTTTGGCGCGCTGCGCACCGGCGCGGCCCGGCGAGCGACGCTGCTGCCCGGCCCATATCACCTGGACAGCAACGCCCCCCGGCGCGAGACGCCCGTCAGCCCGCCGCTGGCCTGGCTCTATGAGCCGGATGCCGCCGTGATCCGCGCCACGCTGGTGCAGCATCTGGCCACGCAGCTCGGCGCCGCGCAGCTTGACCCCACCATCGCCTACCTGACCAGCGACCACCCGGTAGAGACCCCCTTTGCCCGCGGCTGGGCAGTGCTGCGCCATGGGCCCTTCCACCTCAAGACGCTCAACCGCTGGCTGCGGGAGCTGAACGCGGGCGAGGTAGTGGTCAAGAAGCGCGGCTCAGCCGTGGATCCCGATGAATTTCGCCGCCGGCTCAGGACCACGCCCGGCGGTCGTCCCCTGACCGTTTTTCTGACGCGCGTTCAGGGCAAGCCGTGGATGGTGTTGGGCGAGGGGTAAAGAACGATTTGGATACACCGGCTGGCTCGGTCGGAGACCGGCCAGAGCATCAAGACCAGAGCAACAAGAGGTTGATATGACAATAGCACCACGACGAACCATTGCAGTTCACCCGGGCGAGATCCTACAGGAGCTTCTCGACCAGAACCAGATCACCCAATCCCTGGTTGCCGAGCGCCTGGGCATGACGCAGCCCAAGATCAGCGACATTTGCCGCGGCAAGCGCGGCGTGACCCCCGATATGGCCATGCGTCTGGGCCGGCTGTTCGGGCAGGACCCCCGGTTTTGGCTCAACTTGCAGGAGAACTGGGAGCTAAGCCAACTGGACGAGGCGCTCTATTCGGGCATCGAGCCGATACACCTGGCTGCAATGGCCTGACGACGATACCCCGTCTCGAGCTCGCTCAGCGCCGGTCGATCAGAAACCAAGTTTCTCTCGTTGAACCATGCAACGCCCGAAGGATAGCCGGTAAAGCAGATAGTCGAAGGTGTTGCCGGCCATGTTGCCGATGCGGATGGCGTGCAGCGCCAGGTCGAGGGTCTCGCCACGCATGACAGCGCGCATCTGTCGCGGCCGGCCTAACGTCGCCCGCAGGTCGGCTATGAAGTCTCCCGGTTTGGAATAAAGTTGCCGTTTGAACGCTCTGGCCATGGCGTTCAGCCCTGCTCGCCATCTTCCGATGGCCGCACTGCCTCCAGAATGCGCCACAGATAGTCGTAGGTGACCCGTTGCTCGTTGATCGCGCGCTGCTCGTCGGGGGTGGAGAAGATGAATTCGCCCAGGGTTTCCAGCCCGGCCACCATGCCAGCCAGGCCAGGGGAACGGGTGTAGAAGCGGTTGCGCGGCACAAAATAGAGCGACACAGCGCCATTTTCCCAGAGGGCAATGATGTTGGCCGAGGCCGCCTCGCCGGCGCGGCGGTCCCAGTCCGCGGCCAGGTTGACGGCGGCCTCGATGGCATCGTCCCGCTGGCCGCGCACGCGCCAGGCCGTCAGCGGATAATCGGGGATCTGCACCACCTGCGCCGGCTGGCCGCTGTCAGCATGGCCGAAGAGGGTGCGCGTCGCCAGGCGCGCGGCGGTCTGGATGGGAAAGCTGCCGTGGCCGTCGGGGATCTCGAAGAAGTGGAAGTGCAGGTGCTTTTCGATGCTGGCCCCGGCGCCGGCGCCGTTGTAGAAGCCGACAAAGGTGGGCAACTGCTCGACGATGCCAACCAGATCCTCGACGATGCGACGGATGCGGGCGTAGGTCTGCTCAGCGCTGCCGGTGACGTGAAAGCTCTGCGGCAGATGCTCGCCGGCCGCCAGCGTCAGGTGGGTGCGGATGAAGGGGAAGGGGTTGCACAGCGCGTTGTACACCCGGTCGTTGACGCGAAACTGGTAGTAGCCCTGCACACCGCGGTGCTGCCAGCGGATGTTGTCGGTGCATAGGTAACAGCCGGTATCGGCCACGCCCTGCACCTGCGCGCCGCGCGGCAGGGTGGTGCGGCCTGCGCCCTTGAAGCGCTCCGCGCGGCGCGGGTTGAACTGGACGATGAAGAAGTGTTGGCTGTTGTCGCCCGGCGCGCGGTAGCGGAAATAGCTCACCTGGCTCAGGTCGTCCTGAATGAAGCCGATGTCCACCTGCTGATCGTACAGCGCCCGCAGGGCCGCGGCCAGTCCCTGTCCGGCAGCCAATTGATCCAGCGTCTCTTGCAGGATGGCCTGCTGCAAGGCGTACATGCGGTCATTGTGCTGCCCCATGGCCGGCCGCCGGGCCGGCGTGACGTAGGAAGGCAGCGGTGCAGACTGAAAAGCCCCCAGGAATTCGGTGTTTGACATGGGTTTGGAGATGATGCGTGACTCGTAACGAGTAATGCGTAACTCGTAACCCGGAAATGAGTGAGTTGTGCCCGAAATTCCGGGTTACGGGTTACGAGTAATGCGTAACCCGTAACCCGTAACCCGGGAAGGAGTGAGTTGCGCCCGAAATTCCGGGTTACGGGTTACGAGTTGCGTGTTATGCCGCTGCCAACACTGTCGGGCCATGCTCGGCCGCGGCTTTGTGATAGCCGTGGGCTTTCAGCTCGGTCAGGAATTTCTCGGCCTGCATGGCCGCGGCTGCGCCCTGGCCGGCGGAGGTGATCACCTGGCGGAAGACGGGGTCCTGGATCTCGCCGGCGGCAAAGACGCCGGGCACGCTGGTGTGATAGCGCCGGTCGGTCTTGAGGTAGCCGGCCTGGTCGATCTCCAACTGGCCCTGGAAAAGCTGCGAGTTGGGGGTGTGGCCCACGAAGACGAAGACGCCATCAGTGGGAAAATCGTACACCTGGCCGGTTTTCAGATCGCGCAGCGTGGCCGAGACGACCTTGGGCGGGGTGCCGTTGCCGTCGCCGCCGGCCGCGTCGATGCGCTCCACCACGGTGCTCCACTTGTACTCCATCTTGGGGTTGGCGGCGGCGCGGTCCTGCAAGATCTTGCTGGCCCGCAGCTCGTCGCGGCGGTGTACCACGGTTACTTTGTTGGCGAACTTGGTCAGGAAGATGCCCTCCTCCAGCGCGCTGTCGCCGCCGCCCACCACGATGACCTCCTTGCCGCGGAAGAAAAAGCCATCGCAGGTGCCGCAGTAGCTGACGCCGAAGCCGGTATATTCCTTCTCGCCCGGCACAGCCAGCTTGCGATGGGTGGCGCCGGTGCTGACGATCACCGTCTCGGCCCGGTGCTCGCTGCCGCTGGCAGTGCGCACCACAAAGGGGTGCTGGCTGAAATCGACCTCGTTGACCCAGTCGTACTCGATGCGCGCGCCGAATTTCTCAGCCTGCTTCTGGAATTTCTCGACCAGCTCCGGCCCGGTCAGACCTTCGGGGAAGCCGGGGTAGTTCTCCACCTCGTAGGTGATGGCCACCTGGCCGCCGACCTCGTTGCCGGTGAGCAGCAGGGGGCTCAGGTCCGCGCGGGCGGTGTAGAGCGCGGCTGTGTAGCCGGCCGGGCCGCTGCCGATGATGATGACCTGCTCAACGTTGTTGTCGCTCATGGTTCTTTTGCCTCGTTTTTTTCCAACGCACCTGCGGCGCGCTGTTTGACTTCGATGGGCTGGCATCGGCCAACCGATTGTGAGATGCCGGGATGTAGGTGGCGGTTACACCGGCGGCGTGATGCGTGAGGCGTGAAACGTGAGGCGTGAAACGTGACCGGATTTGCGGAGAGCCATTCCGGGTTACGTCTTACGGCTGCATGACAAACAAAACATGCTCAAAAAAAATATCCACAAACACACACTTCACGTTTCACGTTTCACGTTTCACGTTTCACGTTTCACGTTTCACGTTTCACGTTTCACGTTTCACG